>JAIDXU010000356.1 GCA_029058455.1 Paramuribaculum sp. | reverse complement strand
CAAATACCTCCGACTATATGACCGAGCGTGCCGACAATACTCTCGGCGTAGCGGCTTATTCAGTGGCCAACAGCTGCTTCTGGGAACTTATACCCGCCGAAGGCAAGAATTGCTACTATATCCGCAATGTCGTTTCGGGCAGATATATAGCTTCATGTAACCGCACTCCCTCCTCGTCATCGGTTATTTCTACTACCGATACTCCGGTAGCCTATTATATCGGTCTCACCTCAAGCACCTCTGCCGACATCGCGGAGTGTTACTATCTCTCGTCGACCGATTGCACAAACTATGACAGCGAGACCCGCAGCCCCCGCGCCCTCAATAAGGATGGTAGCTCGAGCAACATCATTGCATGGCAGGCCGGCTCAACCGGCTCGACCTGGCGTGTGGGCTCATATTGGAAAATTGTTCCCGCTACCGAGAGCTATGAGGTGCGTCCTTTCACTCCCTCAGAGTCGGCAGCCGCTCCCGCCGCTCTCTATCAGATCTATTCGCCCGAGGCCAAAGCCCTGTCGTCGACCCTCGCATGGGGTGAGGCAACCGTGGCCGACAAGAGCTATCAGTGGAGCTTCGTAGGCTCAGGCAACGCTGCCGGCTATCAGATTGTCAATGCTGCAACAGGTGAATGTGTGGGTGGTGTTGACTCACGCTATGCCGTGTTTAACTCCGACATCGAGGGCTATTACAGCTTCCGCCCCGTCAATAAGATTGATAATGAAGGCGCTGACCTCACCATCGACGGCGTAAAGGCTTTCAGATTTGCCGCCGCCCGCTCATCGTTTGCTCTCGCTGCGAAGATCTACACAATGCCTTGTGGCAGCGTAGGCAACAACTGGCTTAATCAGACTTCGATTACCGGCGAGTCGGTGGTAATGCCTATGTACTATCCCGCCGACATTGTAAGAGGCAAAAAGGTCACCACTCCTTCAATCAGCAAGCCTACCCACTGGTTCACACTTTTCACCACCAACAAAGCTACCGTGGCGCCCGGCAAGGCTACCGTGTCGCTCACCCTCCGCAACAATCCCGCCGCTAACCTGACCGCAATGCTCTATTTCGACTGGAACGGTGACGGATATTTCGAAACCTCACTTCCTCTCGAAATCGCCAAGACCATGGAGACTGAAATCGAGATTCCCGAAGGAGCCAGGACAGGGGAGTGCCGTATGCGTCTGCGTCTCACCACCAACGGTCTCACCGGTGCCGAAGACACCACCGACGGTCAGGTGGTTGACTTCATCATCAACGTAACCGACAAGATGCCCGAGGATTTTGACATCACCCTGCTCACCAACAGTCCCACACGCGGCACCGCCACCCTCACTCCCGACGATGTAGCCGTGGCCACTCCGCTCGGCACCTCGACTTTCGTGTGCTGGAAAGAGGGCAATCAGGTGCTTTCGGTCGACAGCGAAATGAAGGTAGAGCGCACTTACAAGCGCGTCATCACCGCCGTGTTCTCACCCAATCTTAACGAAAGCACAGGTATCGACGTCGTTGAGGCTGCTCCGGGCCAGGCTCCCGTGCTGAGCTTTGACGGTGTGACACTCGTGGCCGAAAGCCTTTCGGGTGTAAACGCCCTGATGGTGTTCGACCTCAACGGCTCGGTTGTAGCCTCGACCAAGAGCAACAGCCTTAATGTGTCATCGCTTCCCGCCGGCATATATGTGGCCAAGGTGTTTACCCCCTCGGGTAGCGCCGCTCTCAAAATTGCTGTTAAAAACTGATTTTCTCTCCGATAATTTTTACCTTAAAATCTGAACAATCTTTCAGTTATGACCAACAATAAGCTCTTTATGGCCGGCTTTACCGCCCTTGCTACCGTGGCAACTGCCGCCGGCGCACACGCTGCTGACAGCAACAACGATAATTCCCGCCCCAACATCATCTATATAATGTGTGACGATATGGGCTACGGCGATCTGGGCTGCTATGGACAGCAACTCATCGCCACTCCCAACATCGACCGCCTCGCCGGTCAGGGCATGAAATTTACCCAGGCCTATGCCGGCAGCCCCGTGTCGGCTCCCTCGCGCGCCACTTTCATGACCGGCCAACATTCGGGTCACACCCATGTGAGAGGCAACAAGGAGTATTGGAACAACTCCAACCTCAATCAGCCCTACGGCAACAATATCGACTATTCGGTTGTGGGTCAGGAGCCTTATACCGCCGAGCATATCATCATTCCCGAAATCTTCAAGGATAACGGCTATACCACCGGTATGTTCGGTAAATGGGCCGGCGGCTATGAGGGTTCACACTCCACTCCCGACAAACGCGGCATAGATGAATACTACGGCTATCTGTGTCAGTTCCAGGCCCACCTCTACTATCCCAACTTCCTTAACCGCTACAGCAAGAGTCTCGGTGATACCGAAACCATCCGTGTAACCCTCGAGGATAATATCCAATATCCCATGTATGGCAACGAATATCTCAACCGCACCCAGTATTCGGCCGACATGATTCATGACAAGGCTATGGAATGGCTCGACAAGCAGACTCCCGACCAGCCCTTCCTCGGTATCTTCACCTATACTCTTCCCCACGCCGAGCTCATTCAGCCCGAAGACTCGATCTATAACGCCTATAAGGATAAATTCTGCGAGTGTGAGGAGAAGAAATATGGCGGCAGCCAGGGTTCGCGCTATAATCCCACCGACCACGGCCACGCCGAATTTGCCGGCATGATTACCCGTCTCGACGCTCAGGTTGGCGAGATTATGGATTTGCTTGAAAAGAAAGGCCTTGCCGACAACACAGTGCTGATCTTCACTTCCGACAACGGCCCTCACGAAGAGGGTGGCGCCGATCCCACATTCTTCAACCGCGACGCCCTGTTGCGCGGCACCAAGCGCTCAACTCATGAAGGCGGTATCAGAATACCCTTTATAGTGCGTTGGCCCGGCAAAATCGAGGCCGGCAGCGTGAGCGACCAACAGTTTGCTTTCTATGACCTCATGCCCACATTCTGCGACATCGCCGGAATCGAGAACTATGAGGAGCGTTATAAAAATCCCGCGCTCGAAAACGACTGGTTCGACGGTATTTCAATCTATCCCACCCTCACCGGAAAGGGAGAGCAGAAACAGCACGACTTCCTCTATTGGGAATTTCATGAAACCAACATGCTCGGTGTGAGAAAGGGTGATTGGAAACTCGTGGTTGAGAACGGCAAATGCCGCCTCTATGACCTCGCCACCGACCTGCACGAGGATGTCGATCTCGCTTCGAAATATCCCGAAAAGGTTGCCGAGCTCAAGCAGATAATCCACGAGCAGCACACTGAAAGCCCCGTGGCTCAGTTCCGCAATCTCACCATTCCTCAGTGATAAATCCGTTTATTTAATTATATGTCTGATCTTCGCACTATTCTGCGTGGCAGCGTTCTCTTACTGACCTTTGTGTCGGCGCTCCGGACATCGGCTCAGAGTGCCGACGCATGGCCGGGAGATTTCTGGGAAAATCCCTCGGTATTCGCCATTAACAAGGAACCGGGCCACGCCACTTTCACTCCCTATCTCACCCGCGACGCCATGATGGCCGACAAGGCCCATTATGCTACTCCGTGGGTAGATCCGTCGTCGGAACTTGTAATGAGCCTCAACGGAAACTGGAAATTCGATTATTCGCCCACACCCTCCTCGCGCCCCGACAAATTCTGGGCCGAAGGTTATGATGTGAGCGGCTGGGATGAAATCGAAGTACCCTCCAACTGGGAGATGAAAGGTTATGGCACACCTATGTATGTCAACGTCAACTATCCTTTCGCCAACGATCCTCCCTATATCCGTCCCCGCGGCGGCGCCCAATATGATCCCAACTCCACCGGCTGCTATGTGCGCCAATTCACCCTGCCTCAGAACTGGAACGACAAGCAGGTGTTTATCAACTTCGGCGGCATCTATTCAGCCGCATACGTCTGGCTCAACGGCAAGTTTATAGGTTATACCCAGGGCGCTAACAACGACCATGAGTTTGACCTCACCGAGGCTGTGCGCCCCGGCAGCAACACCCTCGCCGTGCAGGTTATAAGATGGAGCGACGGCTCATATTTCGAATGTCAGGATCGTTTCCGCATGAGCGGTATATATCGCGACGTTACTCTCCGCGCCACTCCCCGCACCTTTGTGCGCGACCACTACATCACCTCGACGCTCAACAGCTCGGCTACTTCGGGCACCATGAGCGTCGATCTCACCTTGGCCAACCGCTCGGGCAAGGAAGCCTCGCCTAAAGTAAAGGTAGAACTTCTCAGCCCTGACGGCAGCAGCGTGTGGAGCTCTCCGCTCACTGATGCGGGCACTCTCACCGACGGTAAGGAGAAAGTTGTTACCCTCAGGAGTGACGCGCTTTCAGATCTCCTGCCGTGGACAGCCGAGACCCCCAACCTCTATACCGTGGTCGTGACTTTGGCCGACAACGCCGGCAAGACCACCGAGGTCTTTTCAACCAAATACGGTTTCAGAGTCGTAAATATCTCCGGTCGCAATGTGACCCTCAACGGCAAGAAACCGCTTTTCAAGGGCGTTAACCGTCAGGATACCGATCCCGAGCGCGGCCGCGCCGTGACCACCGAAGGAATGCTCCGTGACGTTACCCTCTTCAAACTCAACAACATCAACACTATCCGCACATCCCACTATCCCAACCCCGCCAAGATGTATGCCATGTTCGACTACTACGGCATCTATGTCATGGACGAGGCTGATGTGGAATGTCATGCCAACACCTCTCTTTCATCCGACCCGACCTGGATGCCCACAATGGTCGACAGAGCCGAGCGTATGGTGCTCCGCGACCGCAACCATCCCTCGGTTATCTTCTGGTCGATGGGCAACGAGAGCGGCTGCGGCATGAACTTCGCCGACGAATATAAGGCGATCCGCGCCCTCGATCCGCGCCCGATTCACTATGAGGGTCAGGGCAACTACACATACACCGACCTTACCTCAAAGATGTATCCGGCCCTCTGGGAACTGAGAAATCAGGACCACGACGGCGATTCGCGCCCCCACTTCCTGTGTGAGTATATCCACTCGATGGGCAACTCTACCGGCGACATTCTCAACTACTGGGATTATATCGAAGGCTCTGACAATATGCGCACCATCGGCGGCTGCATCTGGGACTGGGTCGATCAGGCTATCTACCATCCCGAAGAGCTTAAGTCGGGCAACATCAAGGGCTATTACACCGGCTATGACTTCCCCGGCCCCCATCAGGGCAACTTCTGCTCGAATGGCGTGGTGGGTCCCGATCGCAAACCCTCGGCCAAGCTTGTTGAGGTGAAACATGCCTATCAGAATCTCCGATTCCTCAATTTCAATGCCTCGCGCTATACCATGAGAGTGAAAAACAACTTTGTTTTCACCTCTACCGACCTCTTTGATTTTGAATGGGTGTTGCTGCGCGACGGTGTGGAGGTTGAAAAAGGCGTTGTGGATCTCTCCGTGCGCCCCGGCGCTCAGGCCACCCTCACATGCCCCGTGACTTATCCCACCGACGACGGCGCCGAGTATCTTCTCACTATCAGTGCCCGCTATCGCGAGGCTACCCCGTGGTGTGAGGCCGGTCACGTTGTGGCCGACGACCAGTTTGCCGTGACCGAGCGCGCTCCTCTCCCTGCCGTAGAGACCCCCAAAGCCGCCAAAGTTAAAGTGAGCGGCCGCAATCCTCTGATTGTGAGCGGCGACAACTTCAGCTACTCATTCTCCAACGGCGGTATCCTCAAGTCGATGAAAGTTGACGGCTTCGAGTATATTCATGAAGGTAGCGGACTGCAGTTCGACCATATACGCTGGATTGAAAACGACGCTCCCTATTCGGGCGCACCCCCTTCCACCGCTCCCACCAATAGAAACACCCTGCTCGGCATGTCGATGGTTATAAACGACAACGACGGCGAGGGAGGCGGCTCGTCGGTGACCATCACCACCACCCACAACGGCAGTGATCTCGCTCAGGTCACCACCGCCTATACTATCTATGCCAACGGTGTGATGGATGTAGCCACCACCTATGCCACCTCGTCATCGTCGATCAACCGTCTCGGTCTGAGCATGATGCTGGCTCCCGGTCTCGAACAGGTTGACTATTATGCCCGTGGTCCGATGGAAAACTATTCCGACCGTAAGAGCGGCTCTCAGCTCGGTGTTTATTCCACCACAGTGACCGATATGCTTGAGTTTAACGTCAAGCCTCAGACCTCAGGCGGCCGCGAGGATTTGCGCTGGGTGAAATTCACCAACAAGGGCGGTCAGGGACTGCTGGTTGAGACCGAGGGTCAGGTTAATTTCTCCGCTCTCCACTACACCGACCTCGACCTCATGTATGCCGATCATATCTTCGACATCGAGCCCCGCAGCGAAACCCAGCTCCACTTCGACTATCTGCAGAAAGGTCTCGGCTCCGCTTCCTGCGGTCAGTATTGCACCTCGACAGTCACCATACCCGGCTCATCGACTTTCTCCAACAAGTTGAGATTTACTCCTATCTCCGCTCCCGGAGCCGGCTATCCTATACCCTCGGGTGAGGCAGACAGCTCGCTGCAGCTCAACAGTCTTGCTACATCAGGAGCGCGCGGCGAAGAGCTTGACGCGTCTGTCGAACCCTCCGACGACTTTTACCGACGCCTCACCTTCCCGGCTCCGCTTATACCCCGCGAAAAAGATGTGACCCTCGAGGTGACTCTCAGCAAGGAGGCAAACACCGCGCTCTGGATCGACCTCGATCATGACATGCAGTTTGCCGACAGTGAGAAATTCACTCCCGATAAGGCTGGCAATTATATTCTCAACTTCCCCTCGTCGGTGGCTATCTCCGAATATACCGCACGTCTTGTGGCTTCAACCGGCAGCTCTCTCTCTCCCACCGGTGTAGCCAAGGGCAAGGTTTATGATTTCCGTCTCGCCGTCACCACCCCCGACGGCAAAGGCTATGGCCGTCCATCCGGCACAATGCACAGTGAGCGTAAGGCATACGTGGCTGAAATCAGCTCGTCGGGAGCCGACAGCAATATCGTGGTGACCTATGAGTCAGCTCCGCGCACTCTACACACTGTTGTGGCCGACACGGTTGTAGTTTGCCCCGGCAGCGACTTCTCGCTCACACTCAAGGCCAATCAGGCCGGTCCCGCTTCAGTCTCTCAGGCTTATCAGGATCTGCGCTACAACTACGCCACCATATTTATCGACTGGACTCTCGGCTGCACTCTTGAGCGCGCTGCCGTCTATGGACAGAGATTCAGCGGTGATAACAAGCTCGCCAACTACTATGAGGTGATGAACATCACCCACTCGTTCAGCGTGCCTTCAAACGCTCCCTATGGCACCACCATTATCCGCGTCATCTATCAGAACGCGTGGAGATCGCTCGACGGCCCGGCTGCGCAGAATATCCATGAAGGTGTGGCCTATGACATACCGGTAAGAATTGTAGCTCCCGATCCGAATGCCTCGCTACCTGATCTCCCCTCGGCTATCTACACTGTGCCGGGAGGATCGATGCAGAAGGAGCGTCAGGCATACGTCGAGGAGATAACCACCTCGGGTGCCGCTACCGACATCTGCTATAAGACCGAGGTTTGCCCCCCGTCGTTCTACAATCTGCTCGATGAGGAAATTGTTGTGGAGCGCGGCACCGAGTTTACTCTCAACCTCAAGGCTCACGAAGCCGGTCCCGCCTCGGAGGTTCAGGTCTATCAGGATCTGCGCTATAACTTCGCCAAGATATTCACCGACTGGTCGGCTCTTGCCACATTCTCCGAAGATGGTCTCTATGGCGATATTGCCGGCAGGGTTGCCGGTTGGAGCAATGTGCTCGCCAACTACAACAAGGTGATGAACATCAACCACCGTGTTATAGTTCCCGCCGACGCCGCTCTCGGAGTGACTCGCCTGCGTGTGATATATCAGAACGCATGGCGCGAACTCTCCGGCCCCTCGGCAAGCGATGTGCTCGAAGGTGTGGCCTATGACATCCCTGTCAGGGTTATCGATCCGGCAGGCATTTCGGCTCCCTCGGCCGCCCGTAGCGAAATCCTCCTCTCATTCAACTCCGCCACCCGCCGCCTCTCTATCAATGTGCCCTCCGACGGCGAATATCTCCTTGAGGCGGTCGACATGCAGGGCCGGGTAGTTCTTTCGACCGGCTTGCTCATGTCGTCGCTCAGCACCGGACATCATACCCTCGCCCTCGATCCCGGTCTCTATATAGTGACTGTTCGTAAGAGAAATAATTGTTCCAAGAGTTTAAAAGTCTCTGTAATTTAATATTGAAAATTAGCAAACAAATGTGGTGGCCTGTCTGTGAAGATGGGCCGCTTTTTTATTGTCGGAAAAATTGCTAACTTTGCCGGGTGGACGATGAAGATTTCATAATATCCGGTTTCGAAAGGGGAGTGGACGCTG
>JAIDXU010000355.1 GCA_029058455.1 Paramuribaculum sp. | reverse complement strand
CGCCATAACAGCCGAGGTCGCCATATCCGAGGTCGTCGGCGAGTATCATTATCACATTGGGCTTGCGGGGAGCCGGAGGCTCGGGAAGCTCGGGAAGCGGGGGTAGTGGAGGGAGACTGAGGGTGTCGGCCAGCATTGCGGCGGCGAGTAGTGTTATCATCAATCAGTAGTCTTGTTGGTCTAATCGGTAACAGGGGTGATAAGAAGAATCAGGAGGCAGTCACCGGGAGGGGGGTGAGTGTCTCCTGACTCTGATAGGGGTCGGGAAATGAAGATTAGCGTTTGGGAGCTTCCCAGCCGAGAGCGCTGGCGCCGAGCACGGCGGCATCGGCTTCTTTCAGCTCGCTGAGCAGAACTTTAACTTTGCCTTTCCAGATGCTGAGCATGTTTTTCTCCATAGCTTCCTTGAGGGGCTTGAGAAGGAGGTCGCCCGACTTGGCGAGACCGCCGAAGAGAATGAATGCCTGGGGAGCTGAGAAGGCGGTGAAGTCGGCAAGAGCTTCGCCGAGAATTGTGCCTGTGAAGTCAAACACATCTTTAGCGATCTTGTCACCGTTCATGGCTGCGTCATACACATCCTTAGAGGTGATTTCGTCGATGGGAATTTCGCGGAGCAGGGATTCCTCGTTGGGGCGGGCCTCGAGAAATTCGCGGGCTGTGCGGGCTACGCCGGTGGCCGAGCAATAGGTTTCAAGGCAACCTGAGCGACCGCAACCGCACTGACGGCCGTTGTGACGCTTCACGATAACATGTCCGAGCTCTCCGGCAAAACCGTCGGCACCATATACCACCTGACCGTTGATCACAATGCCCGAACCTACGCCGGTGCCGAGAGTGATCATGATGAAATCCTTGAGACCGCGGGCGGCGCCATAGGTCATTTCGCCGATAGCGGCGGCGTTGGCATCGTTGGTGATAGCCACGGGCACCCCGAATTTGTCTTCAAGGAGTTGCTGTAGGGGTACGGGAGTGGGCCACGGGAGGTTAACGCCGTCTTCAATCATGCCGGTATAGTAGTTGGCGTTGGGGGCGCCGATACCTATACCGAGAATCTGATCTTTGGCGTCAACGCTGTCGATGAGGCGGGTCACGCCGTTATAGAGTTCATCGATATAGTCGTTGATGTTGCTGTGTTTGCGGGTTTTGATTGAGTCGGAGGTGAGCACCACACCGCGGGCATCCACAATGCCGAATACAGTGTTTGTGCCGCCCATGTCTATGCCGATCACATAGGGCTTGAGTTCGTTCATGATATAATTATTGGTAAGTTGGTTTTTAGATTTTATTTCTGAATCGCAAAGTTAATCAAAATATTGCCAAATGCAATTTTCCGGGTCAAAACTTTTTGCAGAGGTATCAGTTAACGGAGATTTCGTCAACCATCACAAATGCGGGACGGCCGGCTCCGCCATGCCATTCGGGAAGGGCTGCGGCGGGAGTGACGGTCACTCTCAGCGCGTTGGCCTGAACGGGTGAGAAAGTGAGGGTGTGGGTTGAGATTTTCTGCACGTGTTCGGTGGGCTGAACGGGGGTGAGGGTTGCCACGGTCTGCCATTTGTTGTCGGCGCCGAGTGCCTCGACCTCGATGGTTTCGGCATCCATAATCCAGTCGCCGGTCACCACACATGTGCGGAGGCTAACTTCTGAAACTTCCTCGGTTTGAGGGAAGGGGATGGTGGCCACGAGAGGTGTGGAGATGAAGCCGAGCCATGCGCCGTCGTTATACTGACGCGAGCCGTAGCGCGAGTCGGTGAGGGTCGAGGCTCCGTGACCGGCGTAGCGGGGATGAGGGGCATATTTCAGTTCCACGGGGAGGAAAGACGATTTGGTCACTGTCATCGAGTCGGTATAGTCCTTGCGGCCTTCGATGCCTGTGGTGGCGTAGATCACTGAGGTGCGGTCGATTTCAACGGGACCTTCGTAGGGTTTGTATTCGCCATCCTTGCCGGTGGTGGAGTATTTCAGGGGCACATTGTCGGGGGTGAAAAGTGTGAGTGTCACTTTGCGGGCGGCTGAATCGGTAGTGAGGGTACCGTCAACACCCCACACATGCTTGGCATAGTTGTAGTTATTGTTGCGGTAGTGGGCGGCGAGGCGGTCAACGCGGGTGAGGAAGTCGTTATAGGTGGCGTTGGCGGTCTTGCCCCAGCCGGTTTCGGCGAGAGCGGCCATGCGGGGGAGCTCCATATATTCGACCTGTGAGTATTCGGGGATGTATTCGGTCCAGAGGTTGGCCTGAACGCCTACGATTTTCTTCTCCTCCTCGGGGGTGAGACCCTTGGGCACGGGATAGTATTCATAGACTTTTCTTACAGGCACATAGCCGCCGATGGCTTCGGGCTCGTTTTCAATGTCGGAGCTCTGATAGTAGTCGAAATAAAGATGAGAAGTGGGGCTCATCACAACCTGATGACCCTTGCGGGCAGCTTCAACACCGGCGTTCTCGCCTGTCCACGCATGGATGGTGGCGGTGGTGTCAATTCCACCTTCGAGAATTTCGTTCCAGCCTATGGTGTGGCGGCCGTGGCTGCGGATCACACTGTCGGCAAACATAATAACATGGCTCTGGAGACGCATTTCAGCCGAAGCGTGTTCGTCGGATTTCAGACCCAGTTCGGCAATCTTGGCCTGACATTTCTCGCATTTCTCCCAACGCACTTTGGGGCACTCGTCGCCTCCAACATGAATATAGGGAGATTCGGGGAACATCTCGATGAGCTGGGTGAGAATATCGTCGATAAACTCGTAGGTCTTGGGATTGCCGGCGCAGAGCACGTCGTCGCTCACGCCCCACATGCCCCACACTTCGTAAGGACCGCCGGTGCAACCCAGTTCGGGATAGGTTGCGAGGGCTGCGAGCATGTGGCCGGGAAGGTCAACTTCGGGTATGATTTCAATGCCGAGCTTCTTGGCATGTTCTCTTACGCGGACAATATCTTCGGGAGTATAGCTTCCGGTGTAGGGCTTGCCGTCATATTCGCCGGTGTTGTGGCCGATAACGGTTTCCTTGCGGTAGGCACCCTTTTCGGTAAGTTCGGGGCGACCTTTGATGGGAAGTCTCCAGCCCTGGTCGTCGGTGATGTGCCAATGGAAGCGGTTGAGGTTGTGGAGAGCCATCATGTCGAGAAATTTTATCACCGAGTCGGCGGGGAAGAAATGACGGCTTACATCAAACATTGCACCGCGATGGCCAAATTCAGGTTGGTCGTTGATGGTAACGGCGGCAAATTCGACGCTGCCCGATTTAACGGGGGCGATTGATTTTCTGAGAGTCTGAATTCCGCGCAGGGTAGCTTCGGGGGTTACACCCTCGATTACGATCTGAGAGGGGGTGACGGTTATGGTATAGGCTTCGGAGGCGGGATCGTTGTGGGCAAATTCTTCTCCGGCCGATTTGAGCAATATTACAGAAGCGGCATTGTCGGCCGAATCGCTGACTTTGGTTTTAATGCCGGTGGCCTGGGTGATGTAGCCGCTCAAGAGTTCGGCAGCATCCTGCAGCGACTCGTCCTGAGCCACGATAACGGTAGATCCGCTCAACACAAAGGGAGCTTCACTGCTCTGATATTCAATAGACTTGGGCAGCGGCACGACATTATAGTCGGCTACCTGTGAGGTCTGAGTGCAGCTACAAGCCAAGGCTGCGAGACCCACCATTGCAAAAAACGCGGAAATCTTCATTTCTCTCTGCTTAAAATTAAAAAAGAATAAAATTACCGAGGGATATGACTGCATAAATCAAAACCCTCACAACTTAG
>JAIDXU010000354.1 GCA_029058455.1 Paramuribaculum sp. | reverse complement strand
GTATAGACGTTATCCCTACCCACGAGCATGACCCTTACCGGCGAGCCGGCAAGGGTTTCATATTCAAGGAGGGCCTGACGGCAAGCTCCGCAGGGGGCTGTAGGAGGCTCGGTGAGCTCGCCGGAGCTGTTGCGCGCTGCTATGGCGATAACCCGAAACTTAGCTTCGGGATAGCGGGCGTGAGCATAAAAGCAGGCTGAACGCTCGGCGCAGGTACCGGATGGAAAGGCGGCGTTTTCCTGATTGGCGCCGGTAATCACCTCGCCGTTAGAGAGGAGTATCGCCGCCCCTACATTAAAGTTGCTGTAAGGGGCATAGGCTCGTGAGGTGGCTTCGATGGCGCTCTCACAGAGCGCACGGTCTTCGGGCGGCAGACTGTCGAGAGTGCTGACCGCCACATTTATCTTGATTTCAAAATCTTTCATGGTGGAAGAAGAGTTATTTAATCTCTTTGTTGACTTTCAGACGGTCACCACCCATAGGATCGTTGACGATGGAGCGGAAATAGCGCTCGTCATAACCTCCGTATACAGGGCTGACAGGCATACCGGTTTCGGTGCGCTCAAATTGTCCGTCTTTCTCTTTCTTGATGTTGCCGTCGATGAATTTCACAAGGAGATAGTCGCCGAGATTCTTATAGTCGGAGGTGCATTTCGCAGCCCAGTAGGCGCTGCGCTCATTGAGTTTCTTTGAGGCTTCGGCGGGGGTGAGACCGGCCACGATGGTTTTGAGCTGATCGGCATCTATGGCCATGGAATCCTCGAGTTCTTTCTGCACACGGCGAATGTCGGGAATCATTTTGCTGTATTGGTGATAGGCCTGATTGGCAACATAGTTGTTGACCCAGAAGTTGGCATCCCACGACAGAGTGTAGAGGTCGCCGTTGCCTACGGCAAGCTGGTGAGGCACTTCGGTGATACCGCAGAATATAGGCATATAGGTGCAGGTGTTTGCGTCGTCGGTGCCAAACCACAGGATTCCTTCCATGCCTTTGGGAAAAGAGTTGTTCATCTGGCTGACGAATGAGAATCCGGTCTGCTGGGTGGCGATGGCGCGTTCATGGAGATATTCCACCGAGTCAACCTCAAAGGTCATTGGGCGCCAGCGGTAGGGCACCTTGTAAGGGCCGGCGCCTATATCGAGAGTCATATCCATAGGTGTGCCCTCGAAGTGGTCGCGCATCATCCACTGCATGTCGCGTGCGCTCACATCCTTGTCGGGCTTAATCCAGAGAGGAAGCGGCTCGCCTTTGCCTTCGAGAATCCAGGGAAGATATTTATCCATGCCGTCGGCAAAACGGTTGTAGTAGCTCCATACGCGGCCATCACATCCTCTGAGAGCTGTGGCGTCATAAACCGCATAGGCTCTCGAGAAGCTGAAATCCTTATCGTCGCCGTCAAAATAACCTTTGCTGCGGGCAAATGATATTACGTCGGGCGAATAAAGGGTGTTGCCCGAACGGTCGTCGAGGGGAAACTGGTGAATGCGTGAGTGGTTGGCATGGCCGGCGATGCAGTCGTCAGGTACACGGCGGGCTACCCACACTGCTCCTTTGTCAGAATCACCCTTACCGATCATCTCCATGATCCAAACAGTGTTGGGATCGGCGATGGTAAACGACTCTCCTTCGCTGGCATATCCGTATTTGTCAACGAGATCGGTCATAATCTTGACTGCTTCGTCGGCGGTCTTGGCACGCTGGAGGGTGATATAGATCAACGATCCGTAGTCAATCAGACCGGAGCCGGCCAGTTCATGGCGACCGCCCCATGTGCTTTCGGCGATGGTGAGGCCATGTTCGTTCATGTTGCCCCATGTAGCGTAGGTATGTGCCACTTCGGGAATTTCACCGAGATAGCGGCCTGTGTCCCATTCGGTTATTTTGCGCATTGTGCCGGGCGCGTGGTCGGCAGCCGGCTGGTGATAGAGTTCTCCGTAGAGGGTGTGGCTGTCGGCGGCGTAAGAGGCTAATACCGAGCCGTCGGTGGTAGCTTTTTTGGCGGCAATCAGCGATGTGCAGGCCAAAGCTGCGGCAGTCGATCCGGCCACCATTAAGGTGGCGAGAGCTATTGATTTAAGAAATGATGTCATGAAATGGTATATCTGTAAATATTAATAATCAGGGCTTGTTATGATTTGTATTTTTCTTTGAGACGGGTGGTTGCGGCAAGCCATTCGGCCGAAGAGGCGTCGGAGGGCATTCGCCAGTCGCCTCGCGGTGAGAGACATACGCTGCCAACTTTTGGGCCGTCGGGGAGGCATGACCGCTTGAATTGTTGAGAGAAGAAGCGGCGGAAGAATGTGTCGAGCCATTTGGCTATCACCCCAGCCGGATAAGCTTCGGG
>JAIDXU010000353.1:2047-2450 GCA_029058455.1 Paramuribaculum sp. | reverse complement strand
ATCACCGCAACGGTTAAGATTGGCGGTAGTGGCATGTGCGCCCATCGAAATCATAATTTCATGAGCATCCCACTGCCCTCCCCACGCGGCATTCATGGCATTGGGAGTTCCGTCATTGTTATAGGTTCCGATAATAAGCACAGGCTGAGGAAGCATCCATGCTTTAGGTTTAAAATTCACTGGCATATTATATTGATTTATTGTTATTGTTTCATTTTGCCGACAGGCGGCTCGCTGAGCGTGATTCTCACAACTGTGGTGCGGTCGAGACTTCGAGTTATAGCTTCATCAAAATGAGCCATATAATCAGGGAGGAATCTTTCACAGATAAGTCGCAGACCTTCGATCTTCTCGCTATTTTCTGTCACGATTTCGGCAACGCCAATCGCAATGGCCGAGCGAT
>JAIDXU010000353.1:0-2037 GCA_029058455.1 Paramuribaculum sp. | reverse complement strand
CCTCGGAGAAATTGTTACTCTCAGGCTCAAAGTGAGGCTTACACCGGCTCACGGCCGACAGACTGACCACAGGATTTTCTTTCAGGCAATCAATCTTCTCTCCCTCGTCGGCACAATGAAAATAGAACACTCTTTCATCTTTTCTCACAATATTGAGAGGTATTCCGTAGGGAGTGCCATCAGGTCTCACCATGCTTAGAGTGATATATGGCGCCTTGTCAAGCACCTCAAAAGCCCATTCGGCTGATTGACACCGAGACTGTTTTCTCATTGGTCTCATAATTGCAGTCGCCGTTTTCTCAGTCGATAAACAATTCGGTTATTACACTGCCCCGGTCATTGACA
The DNA here is from genome assembly GCA_029058455.1 of Paramuribaculum sp. GTDB lineage: Bacteria > Bacteroidota > Bacteroidia > Bacteroidales > Muribaculaceae > Paramuribaculum. The sequence continues at coordinate 1,692 of JAIDXU010000353.1, read as the reverse complement.
AAGGCACGCGCTCTGATTATTTTGCTGTCAGAAATTTTAACCGGCTCGCTCCATTGAGGCGACATAGCGGTAGGCTCCGATCCGTCGAGAGTGTAATGAATCTCTGCGTTAGGATAAGGCGAATTGGCATGAAGTTCTCCGTTAATAATCATGAGGCCGGGAGGAGCAACACGATATGACATACCGAGACGAGCCAGACGATCGAATTCGTTTAGAGAGGTACGGGAAGCATATTTCGAACAAGCCTCTACAAACTCATCATAGCTCTGCCATTCAGGGGTGGCGTTCCACGCTCTTTCAGCTACGCCAAACACTTTGGGAAGCAACCTTTCCTGAACCATATCGATGTTGTGTAAAGTCTCCGACCATAGCTCACCCTGCAGACCTGCAATATTTTTCTTCCCATCGGGCAGAAGCTGAGTCTTTCCGTCGGCCAATTCAGGTTTCCACGACTCGGGATCGTCAAGGTTTACCCCCGAGGCATATATATTATAAGGATTAGTGGCAAAGGTTACGAATTCATCAACATATCCGCCCCATCTGAAGCCCGGATCCATAAAGTTAGGGCTGTAGGAAAGATCGAGATATAGATTGTTGACGTTACACAACACTGTCGGGTAGCCGGCATTGACCAATGAATAAGTTAGCTGATCCATGTCATTGTCGGGCGATGTATTCCAGCTATAGGAAAGCATCTCATGACCGGGAAGTGAATGGTTTAGCTCCTTTCCGTCACCTTTTGTCAAAATCTCCTGCCATCCTCCGATCGCAATGCCTTGAGGCGAAAGAAACGAATGTAGACGCAACAGAAACTCATCGCGAAGCTGCTGTGTGGAGTCCATTCCTTTTTCTTTCATATATGCCTGAGCAATAGGCGAACCTTCCCAAGCTCCGTGAGGCACCTCGTCTCCACCCACATGAATTACATCAAGAGGAGCGCCGGCCTCGTCATACATCTTTATAACGTCGGTCATCACATCCTTGACGAAATTATAGGTCGACGGCAGTGCGATGTTCATCACGCAGTCATTGTAGTCCTGAACGCTTCTATACTGTGATTTGTCATCGAAATCAGTCAGCAGATACTCGGTGGCTTTTATCGAATCGCTGTCGATATATCTGCGATAACGCTCGTTCATGGCCATTATGGCCGCACGCGAATGTCCGGGTACATCTATCTCGGGTATAACTTTGATATGTCGGTCGGTGGCATAACGCAAAATCTCCTTAAATTCGTCACGGGTATAAAATCCGTTACCGGTCAACCCTCCGTCAATACCACTGCCATAGAAAGGATAGAGCGAATTTGACGCCTCGGGAGAATGAGTACGCCGACTGCCCACTTCGGTAAGTTCATCGATGCCGTCGATGGCCAAACGCCAGCCTTCGTCATCGACAAGATGAAAATGAAGCACATTCATTTTATAGAGCGACATCAGATCAAGCAGCCTCAGAATCTCGGCTTTCTCAGTGAAATTACGCGCCACATCAAAATGAAGCCCACGATAAGCGAAATCGGGGTAATCGATTATAGTAGCAGCCGGAAGCGACAACGGAAATGTCTGTCCTGCAAGCACAGCAAGCAATGTGCGGCAGCCGTTATGAATTCCCTCAGGCGTAGGCGCTGAAATTTCTATACCATTTTTGCCGGTAACGAGCTTGTAAGATTCGTTTTCATCTGATTCTATCTTA
>JAIDXU010000352.1 GCA_029058455.1 Paramuribaculum sp. | reverse complement strand
CAGGAAGCTCGTTGACCTCAACAACTGCCGCATAATCGTGCTCGACCCCGACAACTGATCTTTTATAAACTAAGACAAAAAAGCCAAATAAGGCCAATAGGGCAAATTAACCGCCCTGTTGGCCTTATTTGGCTTATTGGCCATAGTAGGCTCACACGAGGTGTCCTAAATTTTAGGACAGAAAACGCCAAAAGTGTCCTAAATTTTAGGACAGAAATTAGTATATTTGTCCCAAAATTTAGGACACTATGGATAAACTCTATTTAAAATCTCAGATAGCGATGCGACAGGCGGAGTTTCCCACCGACCTGAAAAGCCGCGAAAATCCCCTACCGATAGGGGTTGAGAAGATCATCACCATACCGGGCGTGAGACGTTGTGGCAAATCTTCAAAGATGGAAGCGGTGGTCAACACACTTCTTCAAAAAGGGGTTGACCGCAAAAGGATTCTATGGGTGAGCTTCGATGATGAGCGGTTGGTGACAATGACCTCCGACGAACTCGATCAGATAATCGAGGCCTACAGGGAGATGTATCCGGAGATAGAGATGAGCGAGGTGTATATGTTTTTTGATGAGATACAACTCATTGACAAATGGGAGTATTTTGTTATGAGACTCTTTAAGCACTACACCAAAAATATCTACATAAGCGGCAGCAACGCCTCAATGCTCAGCACGGAGCTTAAGTCAGCCCTGAGAGGATGGCCCGAGGAGGAAGAGACAATGCCCCTTTCATTTCGCGAGTATTGCGGATTTAAGGGCATTGACACCGACGGCTGGAAAGAAAATGATCTGGCCAAGATACGCAATGCTTTTATTGAATATAACAATGACGGGGGATTTCCGGAAGTTGTATTGACCGACAATCCATTGCGCAAAACCAAAATTCTGCAAACCTATTTCGACACTATGCTGCTCAAGGATCTTGCCGAGCACTACGGGCTGTCGAATGTTGAGGTGCTGAGATATTTCCTTAAGAGGATAATGGATAATCTCACCAAACCCACATCAATAAGAGCGATACATGGCGACCTGAAGTCGCGCGGCCTGAAAATCAGCAAAGATAACCTTTATGAGTGGGCGGCTCACGCCTGCGACATCTTTATGTTTGTGCGTGTGGCAAACTACAGCAGATCGCTTCAGAAGGTTGAAAGCTCCCAACCGAAATATTATTGCATTGACAACGGTTTGAGAAGCGCAGTGCTGCTGCCGCAAAGCAATGACGAGGGTAAAAAGCTTGAAAACACAGTGTTTCTCGAGCTCTATCGCCGACGCACCCCCGCCGACAGTATCTACTATTATCAGGGAAAGGGGGAGTGTGATTTTGTAGTTCAGAAAGGGATTGAGATAGAAAAACTGATACAGGTGACATGGGATATGACCAATGCCGAGACCCGCAAGAGGGAAATCGCAGGGCTGTTGGAAGCCTCCGAAGCGACCGGTTGCAATAATCTTTATATCATAACCTCTGACAGTCAGGAAGAAATTACCACTGAAAGTGGAAAAACAATCCATGTTATGCCGGCATGGAGGTGGCTGCTCGACAAATAACCAGGCAGCTGATTATCTGACTTATTGGCCCCATTGGTCTAAAAGCAAAATGCGTCGCGGCTGCCGAAACAGTTGCGACGCATTTCGTATGGGCCACACCAAAGGATGCGATGAAACTCCGAAAAACAGGATTTGAGTGCTCACCGGCCTTTGTAATCCTCCGGGCGGGAATCCCGCCATCCCCTTTCGGGGTCGAGGCCCGCCATTGGCCGGCTACGCTTGTCTCGGTAGTTCATATAAATTTGATGAGTTTCCCAATCAACTTTGATGTGGTATGCTCTGTAGACTCACCTCTTAGCAGTGAGTCTGAAAACTCTCTTGTTTTCTTATTCAACACAAAGATAGCAAGAGTGGTTTACTCCGCCAAACTTTTTTAATCTTTTTTTTCAGAGGGTAGATTGATTTTTCTACCTTTGTGGCAGAGCCGAAAGGCCAACTCACTGAAAATCTCACTTCTTAGCAATCTGAATTTATGAGCAGCAACAATTTATCGGATTTCGCCGCCTCAGCGCCGCCTCACCTCAACCGAGCGGGTCGACTCGCCTGTGTGGATATTCTGCGGGTGGTTGCATGTGTGATGGTAGTGGTGTCGCATGGCTGCGACGCCTTTGTAGGTCAGTTTGACGCCGACCGCACCATGTTTCTCACCGGAATGTCGATAGGGTCGTTAATGCGCCCGAGCGTGCCCCTCTTCGTGATGATGACCGCGATATTGATAATGCCGCTCAAACCCTCGGCGGCCCTCGGAGATTTCTACCGCCGCCGCATAGGCCGGATAATAGTGCCGCTGATATTCTGGTCGCTGGCTCTGCCGCTGCTGATATATTTCTATTTCAACTCGCCGATGGGTTCGATTTCGGCCACTCCGCTTGTCGACATCACCGGCTACACCCCTGAGCAACTGGGCGACAGATTGTGGAACTGGGTGTTTAATTTCAATTTCGACACCATTCCGCTCTGGTATCTCTATATGCTCGTGGGGCTCTACCTCATAATTCCGGTAATCGACGGCTGGGTCAACGGAGCTTCAAAACGTGATTTGCAGATATTCCTTTGGGTGTGGGTCATTACCCTTCTGCTCCCCTATCTGCGGCTCGCCGCCCCATTGCTCGGCTACACCGGCAACTACGGCAACCTCGGTCTCTTGGGAGAATGTGACTGGAATCCCTACGGCACCTTCTACTATGTGTCGGGATTCATAGGCTATGTCGTTTTGGCAAGATACCTCGTAAGGTTTCCGCTTGAGTGGAGCAACGCCAGGATGTGCGGAGTGCTGATACCGATGTTCATAGTCGGCTATGCGATTACTTTCGGCGGCTATGTGATGTTTCAGAACTATTTTCCCGGCGATTACGCCTATCTCGAGATAGTGTGGTATTTCTGCGGCATCAATGTCGTGATGATGACCTTTCCGATGATAGCCTTCATGCAGCGCATCAAGACAAAGACCGCACCCCGATGGGTGTCGCAGCTTGCCGGGCTTACATTCGGCATTTATCTGTGTCACTATCTGTTTGAGTTTGTGGGATATGATCTTATGAACATTCCCGGCCTCGCTCCTGCAATCAGAATAGTCGGAGCAGCGCTGTTCAGCTTCGTTGCCGCCGCCGCAGTGACATGGCTGTTTAAGCTCACCCGCCCCACAAGCCGCCTCGTCAGCTGACGGGCTGCTCATACCATTGCTTTATAAACAAACCGATGACCGGCGGCGGAGTGACTCCGACCGTCGGTCATCAATTCAAAATATATCAAAAATCAGTATGAAAATTACTCTTTCACGATGGTGACTCTCGAGCTTGACAATGCGCTGAGATCAAGTTTCTGCATGATGTAGGCAAGAGCCTTTTTAGCTCGAACAGAAACACCGTGGCCATTGACCAGAGGTGAATAAGCGGCGATGCCGAATGTGCCGGGCAAAACACCCATGATCACACCGCCGAAACTTGACACGGCGGGCAGACCGGTAGAGGCAAGCCACGGTTTGGCCATCTTATGAGGACCCTTGGCCGCCATAAATCCGACTATATTTTTGGCTATCTCACCGTCGAAGGCGTTGCCGCCCGAAACAGGATTATAGCCGTCGGCAGCGATAGTGGCCGCCATAGTGGCATATTGGGTAGCGGTAAGAGTCAGAGCCGAAATCTTGGCATACATATCGATCGAAGGAACCGAATCGTCAAACAGCTCAAATTCGGCTGCTGCAAGAGCATTGACCGCATTAAGTTCCTGTGTCTTTGCTACGAGAGAGCGATATAGCTTGTCGTCGAGCACCGGCTCTGAAGCTACAAGGCTCTCGAGGGTGGAAACGAAAATATCCATCTTGCCGTCGGGGTCACCCTGCGGCTGCAAGGCGCTCACCAGCCTTACACCCTTGGCACTCACGCCGATATGGGGTTTGGCAGGTTTTGTGCCGCCACCACAACGGCATCCGCAGGCATTCTTGCCGATAAATTCAGACGGCTTGACCTGTTCAAAAAGAGTGGTCAGAGCGGGAATCTTTGAGATACTGCCCATAGGCGAAGCAACCGAGGTGTCGCCCACAGTGATTGTTTCGCCTGAGGGCAAAACGACCGCAATGCCGAACTTATCGGCATCGGCACCCTCCACACGAGGGTCTACCTGACCGTCGCCAACTGTTTTAAACTGTTCATAAGCTTCGGTGACCGCTTTCTGAAGGTCGCCAAATGAGATTTTTCGTTCCATAGTATTGTGTTTTATTTTTAAAATAAAGATTCAAATGATAGAAACGGAAACCGTGGCAGTTTCGCATTTTCGTATATAAAAACCCTTTCGACCCGCAAAAGGTTGAAAGGGTTTTGAATGTTTAACAATCATTCGCAATCGGCCTCTGCCGGCGACTCATACGGGAAATTATGATCTGCCGGCGGTTTCGCGCAGACTCTCGTTAATGCGGTTGCAGTCTTTCTGCAACTCGGGGCGCAGGATAGCTGCCTCGGCCGGATCGGTCATGTTGAGATCGGCATAACGGTCTTCATTCATCACATATTCCTGCACGGTGCGCACAGGCTCGCTGTTGGCAAAACGGGGTGAGGCCGTAAGGGGCGAGCTGCCGTTAGTGCCGCTGTTATCAGGGCCGGGATTAACGCCGTCGATGGTGAGACCCGATTTCCCGCGGGCAAATTCTTCGGGGCGGAAGCGATAGAGCGGCCAGTAGCCTGACTCAACGGCACGACGCTGCTCGACGACAGAGTGACCCAGTCCGGGCTGAATTCCATGCATGAGACACGGGCAATAGGCAATCACGATAGCGGGCCCGGGATAGCGCTCGGCTTCGACAAGGGCGTCGATAGCCTGCTGATAGTTGGCGCCGAGGGCAATCGAAGCCACATAAACATTTCCGTAGGTCATCATCATGCGGCCAAGTTCTTTCTTGGCCACGCGTTTGCCGTCAGGAGCATATTTGGCCACCGCACTTCGGGGAGTGGCCTTTGACATCTGACCGCCGGTGTTGGAATAACATTCGGTATCCATCACGAGAATCTTGACAGGTTCGCCCGACGCCAGCACATGATCGAGGCCGGCGAAACCTATATCGTATGCCCAGCCGTCACACCCTCTGGACCAGACAGTTTATTGCCGGACCTATGGGGCGGCGCACGGC
>JAIDXU010000035.1 GCA_029058455.1 Paramuribaculum sp. | reverse complement strand
TTGCACGTCCCCTACTTCAATCAATGCACAAAATGCACCGTGCTGGAGTCGATAATTACGTTACTCATAAAGGACGAATTCGCAAACTTACACCTCGTGAATGTTTGCGGCTAATGGGCTTCAAAGATTCTTTTAATATCGTTGTATCTGACACTTCAATGTATCAACAAGCTGGTAACAGCATTGTTGTTGACGTTCTTATTGCATTGCTTAAACAACTAGATATCACTAATTACGGAGAACCTGTATCATGAAAATTGACGGCGTAAATTTTAATTTTGTTGATACTTTCAACACCCCCATATTTGTACCTGATTGCTTTGTTATGGGTGCCTCAAAATTAGGTACTGGACATGGCGAAGCTAAATTGTATATCGGCTCCAAAGAAATCATGTATCCTTTCTTCGGAAACGAGGGATTTGTCTCTCATTGCTTCTTGCTTAAATCTGACCTCATTTCATATATGAATGCGTTACATGTAGAATATTTGCATCCTTCGCAAACATACAGAGGTGCAGATGAAATGCCTAAGTTATGGCATGAACGGATGAAGGTTATTGAAGCCCTACCTGATGTGATTGAGTTTAATGTTTATGCTCAAGATCAGATTGAAGGTCCACGAGGCTACGTCAATTCAAAAGATTTTGGATATCAACTTATCCGTGAAATATCACTTCCACTTGTCTCTTATATTTCCGTAATGAAGCTTACTGACCCCAAAGGATCAACCGTATATTACTGGAAATTATTTGCTGACTTCGAGGCAATATCGGATAAAAAAGAAGCTCTTGTTTTTACCTATGGCAAAAGAGGTAAAAAAGTGGAGCTAATACCACAACCCAAAGAAACCTCTCGTGATAAAGCAATTAGATACGCCCGTCAGGGTCAAGGAGAGTATCGGGAGAAGTTATTAGCTGAATGTCCATTCTGTCCTATTACTATGATTAATGATGAAAGGCTCCTCATTGCAAGCCATATCAAGCCTTGGGCAGTTGCCACGGATGCCGAAAAGTTAGATCCAAAAAATGGATTTATGTTATCCCCTCTTTATGACAAACTTTTCGACCGTGGATTTATGACGTTTACAGAAGATAGACGAATTATGTTATCCAATTGGATTTCTCCTATGAACAAAAAACGTCTCGGCATTGTGGAAGGACAGTTTGTTCAAATGCTGCCCTTAGATAATGCGCGACAGGAGTTCATGAAGTTTCATCGTTCTTCTGTATTCAAAGGATAATCAAATTTGATTAATAATAGGATATTAATTGCTTTGCAATTCTATTTTGTTTGCCATAGGACTGTCGCTCATTGCGGGCATCACTTATCGCAAGCAGTTCTGAAACGGTTAATCAGGTAATAGGCTGTAATAGCGACCGAGGTGAGAAATTCTGACACGGCAAGAGCCAGCCAAATGCCCGCATTACCCAATATCCGCGGCATAATAATAAATGCCGGAACGAGAAATACCACTCCTCGCAACAGTGCAAACACAACCGATGGCACCACTTTTTCCACACTTTGGAAATAGCCTATCGCCGTGAGATTGAATATAAAAAACACAAATGCGGATGAAAATATAGGGAATCCGCTCATTGCAATTCTGGCAGCGGGGAGGTCGCTGTTGAGAAACAGACTGACCATTGCTCCCGGAATCAATACAAAAGCGGCGGTAACAATCGCGCCACATCCCAATGCAGAGAAAACCGCAAGCCGTTCGGTAGCCGCAACCCTCTGTTTATTTCCAAGACCGTAATTATAGCTTATTATCGGTTGAGCTGACTGCGCGATAGCGTTACCTATCATAAACGCAAACGGACAATAATAGCAGGCGATACTGAAAGCTCCCACGCCATCATCTCCTATATATTTCATAAACATCAGATTGCCCATCAGCATAAGCACACCCATAGTTGACTCTCCGAGAAGGGTAGAGATTCCTATCTTACACTGATAACCTATGTTGCGCAGTGTCAGAGCCATACTTTTGCGGCTGAATTTCACCTTGATAAATCTGAGTACGGAGGCAAAAAATCCTATATATCCCATTACCATCACTCCACCTACGCCACTGCTGATAAAAGTGGCGATACCTGCGCCTCTCAACCCCATATCCATTGGGAAAATAAACAAATAGTCGAGCACCGCATTCAGCAAACCGGGTATCACATTACACCACATGGCATATTTAGGAGAGCCGTCAAGACGCACCACAAAAAGCCCTATGGCACACCACGCCTGGAATATACAACAGCCGAATATCCACGGCATATATTCGGTGACAAGCGACATAAGAGAATCGGAACTACCCAAAATCCGTCCGGTAGTCGAGGGTGAAATGAGTGTCACCGAAAGAAACAAAATCACAATGAGAGTGGCCACACCAATTGCCTGAGTGATATTGAGGCGTGCTGCTTTGGTATTGTTATTGGCAAGATGAATCGACGATACTACAGAAGCGCCTATGCCAAACATCATGCACATACCCATTATCACCATTGTCGGCGACACACAGATATTAACGGCGGCAAGGGCATCACTGCCCACACCCTGCCCCACAAATATACCGTCGGTGGCCGTAACGGCACACAGCGACAGCATACCCAAAAGAGTTGGAATAAAATATGCCTTGAATAGACTTGGAATATTTACACTTCCAAGATCAATCGAATCACGCTGCATAAGTTCTTATATCAGAAAGTGCGGCCTACCACAAAAGCGAAGTTAAAATTGTGGATATTGGGATTGACTATCCACGCGTTATTCATTATATAGCTGATATTCTTGAATCCTAAATTAAGTCTCGCACCAAATGAATATTTACCCGAGAATGTGAGCGCGGTTGCCAGATGAAGGCCTATGTCTCCACGACGATAGGAATTGATGAAGGTATCTGAATTATTAAAATAACTTGGCTTTGAGTTGATTTTAACCGACACGAGCTGCCCGAGATCATTAATCTGCGCGCCATAGATCGACTGACTCTGAGATCCCGAGAATCCATAGGAATAATACATACCGGTATCGATATTCCATCTCACCCGGCTGTCGACATTAAATCTAAACTGAACGTAAACCGGAAAGTTGACATACCACGCTCTGTTACGGAGAAAGATATTGCTCACCGATGTGACGGAGTTATTGCTCACGGCAAAGTCCGTGCGATATTTACTGAGAGAGACATTGAGTTCCGTGCCGAGGCCTATGAAATCGGAGATACCAAACACAACCACGCCTCCCAATCCTATGTTTGAGCCGGGATTACTGTTCATCTGGCTGATCTCGCTGAAACAGCTCACATAGTTTTCAGTCACCATCGAGCCGCCATACCATATATGAATCTGAGGCTCGATGAATCTTGGCGCAGAACCATGATCAACAAACTTCTTTTTTCCACCTTCCGAAGTCAGAGATAAAGAGCTCTCCTCTCCTACCGATAAGCCGTCGGCTGCACTCACAGGCAGAAAGAATAATATGACGATTATGATTAGAGCGATCTTGGCTATAAAATTTTTCGATGACATAGTTGAAATCATATTGAGTGATGAATTTGGTGTTTCAAAAGTAGTGAAAAAATTTTGAAAAATCACAAACCCCTGCTAACTTTGCCAACAAATTGGGCGAAAGTATCCCCTTTCACCCGATTGAAAACAGACTTATCCAAACATTATCTAATAACCAATCTTTAGCACGCCGTTGAAAAGCGGTTGCCGATAATTACAAATCATTACTTTATGTTAAGCCGGAAAAAACTTTGGATGTCGACACGCGACTATCTGATGATTATTTTTGGAATTTTTCTTTATGCATTCGGATTCTCCGCCTTCATCTTTCCTGAAAAGGTTGTTATAGGAGGCTTGGC
>JAIDXU010000351.1 GCA_029058455.1 Paramuribaculum sp. | reverse complement strand
AACATTCCGGCCATGATAAGCGAGAGAAGCCTGACACTGAATCGGCGGTAACATCCTGTAAGTAGCATGAATCCGCCTACCAGTTCCGCTCCGGAGAGTAGCATGGCACCCATAAGAACCAGACTGCGAGGCACTGTGAACTGCCATACCGTCAGATAGTCTTCGATCTTATAGATGAAGCCCCATATATCGATAGTCTTGGCCAGACCCGACACCACAAAAACCGCACCGACAATAAGGCGCAGCGCCCATACGACCATGCGTTGTCTTATTCGCTCGGTTCGATGGTTATTGTCAGGCTGGTTTTTGGCAGCTTGAGATCCCGTAGGGGTGGTTTGTGTTTTGGAGTCGCTCATCTGAAGCGTGGGTCAGTCTGAAAATTTGATCACGCCAAACAGGGCGTAGTTGATAATGTCGAAATAGTTGGAGTCGATTCCTTCCGACACGCTCGTCTCCCCCTGATGATGTTCGATCTCCTTAACTCTCTCAACCTTGCAGAGAATAAAGTCGGTATAGGAGCTGACTCTCATGAGGCGCCATGCTTCGTCATAATCATGATTTTTGCGCTTCATGAGCTCGAAAGCATCGGAGGCATAACGATCATAGAGGGTAAGAGCCTCATCCGGTGTCATGTCGATCGAGTCGGTGAGGGGACAAGAGAGCTGAATCAGCCCTATGAGTCCGTAATTGACAATGGCCATGAACTCGGGCAGAATCCCGTCACCCACGCGGGTGCATTGCTTGGTTTCGATCGAGCGTATGCGTTTGGCTTTTATAAAAATCTGGTCGGTGATAGAACAGGGGCGCATGATTCGCCACGAAGCTCCATAGTCTTTAAGCTTGGCGGCAAATATCGCGCGACAGGTTGCGAGTGCCTGTTCAAACTGTAGGTTTGTATCCTGTGTCATGACAATCAGAGTGATTTGGGAGGATACATGGCGTTCCACCAGGAATCGTCACCTTTGAGATATTTCTCAAACCATGCGAAGATGGTATCCTGCCATTTGATACGCTTGTTATAATCGAGAATGTGGTGATCCTGATCGGCTACGGCAACAAAGGCTGTCTCTCTGCCGAGCAGTTTAAGAGCGGTGAACATCTGGATACTTTCACCTACGGGAACATTGTTGTCGGCATCACCGTGGAGGAAAAGGAGGGGAGTGTGGATTTTGTCGGCATTATAGAGCGGGCTCTGCTTCACATAGAGGTCGGTTTCGCTCCAGGGATAGCTGTTGGCCATCGACACCTCGCTGTAGCTGTAGCCCCAGTAGCCTTCACCCCAGTAGGAAGTGTGGTCGGAGATACCGGCATGAGAAATGGCGGCTGCGAAGATGTCGGTGATTGTCTGGAGATACTGAGTCATGAAGCCGCCGTAGCTGGCACCGATACATCCTATCTTGGTGGCGTCAATCCAAGGATGCTCTTCGCAGAATTTCTTGGTGCCCTCGATTATATCTTCAGCGGGGCCGTGACCGGCGGTGTTGACGTGGCGCGAAGCCCACTCCTGTCCTCGGCCGGTAGCTCCCGAGGGATTGATTACCAACACGCCATAGCCCTGAGCGGCATAGAGGTGATGGGGATAACGCGACGAGAAGGTGCGCGATGTGGGAGAGCATCCGCCATAATAGTTAACAATGAGAGGATATTTGCGGGAGGGATCGAAGTCGACGGGAGTGTAGTAGCGGGCATAAACGGTGTCGCCGCGCTCGGTTACATAATTCCAGTCGATACACTCGCCGAGATCGAGTTTTGAAAGCATTTCGGCGTTGGGGTCAGCCACGAGCCATGAACGCTGGCTCTTGAGATCGATGAGATAGAGACGGGGATAGTTGGAGTCACTCTGACCGAAAAGGGCAAGCTTGTTGCCGCGGTCGGGCACAGAAAAACTGCTTACATATTGTTCGGGTTGCTTTACCGCACCGATTTTTCCGGTAGCGGGATCAAGTCTGAACAGGCTTACACGGTCATAGTCCTCGGCGGTAAGATAGATCATGTTGTCGGCTTTGCTCCATGTAAAGCTGTTGACAGAGGGGTTGAAGTTAAGAGTAACAGGGCTAACGGCTTTATTGGTAAGGTCAACAATAAAGAGTTCTCCTTCTGTCATCGAGGCAGTGCGTCCTTCGGGAATATCGAGACCAATGCCGTTGAAAGATTCGGGAGTGCCTTTCACAACCACTTTCTTGCCGTCGGGCGAGAATTGACCGTAGCTGATAAATCCGTCGGGACCTGCCACTGTATCGAGTTTCATGGTGGCAAGATCGAGGGTCACAAGGGTTGTGAGTGTGGTGGGGCGCTTTTCAAGGCGTGATTTTGAGATTGAGATGAGCAGTTTGCGGCTGTCGGATGATATGTCGTTGAGACCGAGGCGCGCACTGCCGAATGTGATGGGCTCTACAACACCGGTGGCAAAATCAACCTTAAGCAATTGCACGCGGTTACGCCATCCGGGCTGACGGTCCTCAGGCTCAAGCACCTGATATACATCACCCTCCATCGGTCCCTGATCGACTTTGCTGACTATTGCAAATGTCTCGTCGGGTGAGATAGTGAGTTGACCGTCGGGAAGGCGCTTGCAGATCACCTTTTCAGTACCGTCGACAGGGTTGAGTGTCACGAGTTGACGACCGCTCTCACCCTGGCGTATAGTGTAAAGGAGATTGCTTGTAGGCATCCATGACGGATTGTCACGGCGCTCGGTGCCTATGCGGGTATTCGAGCCGTCGGTACGGGTCACTGTGGTGTACCATTCGGTCTGACCTCCGGGAAGTGTGAAGCTATAGCCGGTGAGCAGCATGGAGCCGTCGGGTGAAAGCTCGGATTTATAGAAATTTGTTCCGTCGGCAAAGTCATTGAGAGAGGGGAGACGCTTCTGATCGGGCATACGGAAAGCTATCTTGGAGGCGTGAACGGAGTCGACGGCCACACTAACTTCGGCTGCCGGGCGGGAAGATGATTCGGCAAGGAGACTGATATTGACGGTGTGGGAGCCGGGGCGCAGAGCAACTGAATAGCCGTTTACAGGCATGGCGTCGACCTTGATTTTATTACCGGCGGGAACGATAAATCTCAGATCGGGAATATAGCTTGTCGCGTCGATCACAAATTCCAGCCCGGAGAGGAGCGGATTGCCCTCATTGGCAGGGTATGGGAGGGAATCGCCATATTCACAGGCTATGGTAGCCTTGAGAGGTGTCATTGCATTGAGATCGAGCAATGAGCTGAGGCTATATGGCTGACCGTTTACATCGGTCGGGGTAAGCATGGCAGGAGGAGTCACGGCTACCGGCTCGGAGCGGAGCATACGGGCTACCTTGATGGTGTCAGACTGCGCGCTGAGCAACTGCGCGCCGGCGAGAAACGCCAATGAGAGGCAAGTGATAATAGCCTTTGAAGGTCTGTTGTAGATTTTCATATCAATATATGATGAGAAGTTTTTATTTACTTATTCTGTTTCGGGTGGATAATACATCTTTCGGGTAACGCCGCCGTCGATGGTGATTGTCTCGCCGTTGATAAAAGCAGAGTCGGGATGAGCAAGCCATATACATGCGCGGGCAATATCGCGCGCCACTCCGACCCGACCCGATGGATGCCAGAGATTGTCGATTTCTCTTATAGGATAGTGACCGGTGTCAATCCATCCCGGAGCAATGGCATTGACGGTAATATTATATGGAGAGAGAGAGGCCATTAGCGCATGTGTAAGGGCCACAAGTGCCCCTTTGGAGGCTGAATAGGCTTCTGTGGAGGGTTCGCTCTGAAATGCTCGGGTGGAGGTAATGTTGATTATGCGGCCGCCGTAATTATTGGGGCTTTGAGCAGCCTTTCGGCGCGCGGCCAACCGTGACGCCGTTACATAGGCGGGCAACAGATTTACCGACAGGATTTTCATAAATCCATCGGGGTCGCATTGCTCTATCGGGGTGGGACTAAAGACTCCGGCACAGTTGACAATCACGTCGATATCTCCCCATCGGGCGAATATATCTTCCATTGCCGAAGTAATAGCCGTGGGGTCGGAAACATCAAGGCAATAATAACGGCTGCCGTTGGCTTGTGAGGTTCGGGTGCCGTTGACGCGGTCGATGTCGATAGAGGCAACCCGGCAACCTTCGGCTCTGAAAGCTTCTACAATAGCAAGCCCGATGCCTGATGCTCCCCCTGTTACCATTACCCTGAGTTGGGAAAGAGCCGACTTGACAGCACGAGATGTGACACCCGCCGAGCGACGGGAACCTGTCGAAAGTTTCCCGGAGCGGTAGTCATCCATTCGTTTCTCGAGATAGTTATCGGCCATTATTTTGCAGGGTGAACCGAGGTGTTATCAAGCCTCTTTAGGCATATCGGCCGGATTGGTAACAGTCACTTCCTCGATTGAGGGTACAGGCTCGGGAAGGGGAGTGGAAGGGTGATGTTCCGACTGTGTTTTATTGATTTTTACTTTGATTTTGTCGAAGCCTTTGCCATAAACGCCGTTTACGTTGGTTTGGGTTACAAAGGCGTCTTCATCAATGCTTTTCACAATGCGGTGGATAGTGACCGATTCGATTTTACGGCAAACCACAATGAGCATTTTAATAGAATGTTTGCTATACCATCCCATACCCTCGAATACCGTGCAGCCGCGGTTGGCCTCGGCTGTGATGGTTTCGGCAATCTCCTTCCAATGGGAAGAGATGATTGTAAATTGAATGGCCTGACGGTTGGTGTTGATAACGAGGTCGCAGAAATAGCTGCACAACACAAGCACGATGAAACCGTAAACAACCTTGTCGACATTGTGGAAGATGAGGAAAGAGGAGGAGATAATACACATGTCGCAATAGAGCATTGTGCGGCCGATGGTTACGTTGCTTCTCTTAGCTACCATAGCTGCCACGATGTCGGTGCCTCCGGTCGATCCGTTATGGATAAATACAAGACCTATACCGGTGCCGCAAAGTATCGCTCCGACAACCACGCTCATGAAAGTCTGACCGGGAATGATAGGATTGGGGAACAGCGGCGTCAGAATACCGATGAAGAGAGATATGATGGTTGCGCCGAAAATAGTGCGCCATACAAATTGTTTGCCGACAGAGCGGAAGGCAAAGGCGAGCAGGGTGAGGTTGGTGATATATTGGGTTACCGCTACTGGCACTCCGTAGCCAAACCATGTTTCGGTGATAAAGTAAATC
>JAIDXU010000350.1 GCA_029058455.1 Paramuribaculum sp. | reverse complement strand
CGACATGGCTTCCTACGACCGCTTCCTGGCCGGCGACCTCACCAACTGCATTCTCTCTGACGAAGAAGTGGCAAAAGCCACTTCCTCACTCAAAGACCTCTGATACCTCCTCACCTCCACGACCATAAACCCATCTAACCCAAACTAAATGGAAACACCCCAACGCGATATTCTCCCCTCCGAGCCTAACGCGATTCCCGAGACCGACGAAATCACAGTCCCGGAATCAGATCCCAACTATGACGAAAATTCTATCATCTCGTTAGAGTGGCAGGAACATGTGAGACGTCGCCCCGGCATGTATATCGGCAAACTCGGCGACGGCTCAAATGCCGACGACGGCATATATGTGTTGCTCAAAGAGGTGGTCGACAACTCCATTGACGAATATATGATGGGGTTTGGCAAACAGGTCGTCATCAATGTTACCGACACTTCGGTGACGGTGAGGGACTTTGGCCGCGGTATTCCTCTCGGCAAGCTCGTCGATGCCTCATCAAAGATGAACACCGGCGGCAAATATGACACCGTTGCCTTCAAAAAATCGGTAGGTCTCAACGGCGTGGGCATAAAAGCCGTCAACGCCCTTTCGACCTCGATGGTGATAGAAAGTTACCGCGACGGCAAGCGTAAGAGAGTGGAATACAGCTGCGGTCTGCTCGTGAGCGAGTCGGAAATCGAAGACACCGACGAGCCCAACGGCACTATGGTGGAGTTTACCCCCGACGCTTCGATTTTCGAAAACTATTCCTATCAGACCGACAAGGTGCTGCCGATGGTGAAAAACTACACCTTTCTTAACACCGGCCTGACAATACTCTTCAACGGCAAAAAATATATCTCCCGCAACGGTCTGCTCGATCTTCTTGGAGAATATATGACCAGCGAACCCCTCTATCCCATAATTCACCTCAAGGGGGACGACATAGAGGTGACCATCACCCATTCACAACAATATGGTGAGGAATTTTATTCGTTTGTCAACAGCCAGCACACCACTCAGGGAGGCACCCACCTCTCCGCCTTTAAGGAAGCGGTTTCGCGCACCATGAAGGACTTTTTCGGAAAATCATCCTTCGAATATTCCGACATTCGCAACGGCATGGTGGCTGCGATTTCAATAAAGGTCGAGGAGCCGATATTCGAAAACCAGACCAAAACCAAACTCGGTTCGCGCGACGTAGGCCCCGGAGGCCCGACAGTGGCAAAATTTATCGGTGACTTCCTCAAAAAAGAGCTCGACAACTATCTCCACAAAGAGCGCGAAACCGCCGACATAATCCTCAAAACCATTCAGGCCAGCGAGCGAGAGCGCAAGGCAATGGCGGGAGTGACCAAACGCGCCCGCGAACAGTCGAAGAAAATCAGCCTCCACAACAAAAAGCTGCTCGACTGCCGTGTGCACCTCAACGACACCCGCGGCGACGAAGCCAAGAAACTCGCCTCGTCGATATTCATCACCGAGGGTGACTCCGCCGCCGGCTCAATCACCAAAATCCGCAATGTGGAGACTCAGGCAGTATTCTCGCTGAGAGGTAAGCCAAAAAACACCTATGGCAAGACCAAAAAACTGGTGTATGAAAATGAGGAATTCAATCTCCTCCAGGCCGCGCTCAACATCGAGGACAGCCTCGACAACCTGCGCTATAACAAGGTGATAATCGCCACCGATGCCGATGTCGACGGTATGCACATACGAATGTTGCTGCTCACCTTCTTCCTGCAATTCTTCCCCGAGATTGTGAAGAAAGGTCACATCTACATTCTCCAGACTCCTCTGTTCAGGGTGAGAAACAAACTCACCTCAAAGAGATCGAAGCGCAAAACCTCAACCGACAAAACGCCCGACGAGGTTTATTACTGTTACAGCGACGAGGAGCGTCTCGCAGCCATCGAGCGCCTCGGCGCCAATGCCGAGATAACCCGATTTAAAGGTCTCGGAGAAATCTCGCCCGAGGAATTCAGAGGCTTCATCGGCCCTGACATAAGATTAGACCGGGTGTCGCTCCACAAAGAGGATACCGTGTCTGAAATGCTCAGATTTTATATGGGCAAGAACACCATCGAGCGACAAAATTTCATAATCGACAACCTTGTGGTAGAAGATGACTCGCAAATTTCCTGACACTCCCGATTGCCCCGCGCCCGTAGCGGCGTTCTATGCCGGATCGTTCAACCCCTTTACCCTCGGCCACCTCAACATAGTCGAGAGGGCGTTGAAAATCTTTCCCCGCGTCATAATCGGAGTGGGGCTCAACCCCGCCAAGCCCTCCTCGCCCGAGGATGTGGAAAAGCGTCTCGAGGCTATCCGGCTCGGGGTGGCTCATCTCAATGGGGTTGAAGTGATCGCTTACTCCGACCTCACCGTAAGGGAAGCCCGCCGCAGGGGTGCCTCGGTATTGCTTCGCGGAGTGCGTTCAACCACCGACTTCGACTATGAACGCAACCTTGCCGAGATAAACCGCGCCATAGCTCCCGACCTCGACACGGTGATACTCACCGCCGACCCCGGTTATTCGGCAATCAGTTCGTCAGCTGTGCGCGAACTCAGCTCCTACGGCGAGGATGTAAGCCGGTTTCTCCCTCCGGTAAAATAAATTTCAAACGACCATAAAACACACACGATAAAAAAACTAACCCTACAGATGAAAGTCTTTAAAAATCCACTCCGATTCACGGCTCTCATAGCTATTCTCTCCATAACGATATTCTCGCTGGCAGCCCAAAGCCTCAAAAACGACTTCACGCCCGACCGCAAGATAGATATTGTGACCCGCATAATATCAAGCTATTATGTTGATTCGCTCAATATGGACAGTGTCGTTGAACAGGGCATCATAGCCATGCTCAAGACACTTGACCCTCATTCCTCCTACTCCAATCCCGAAGAAACAAAAGCCCTTACCGAGCCCCTCGAAGGTAATTTCAGCGGCGTAGGCATACAATTCAACATGCTTACCGACACCCTCTATGTCATTCAGACCGTGGCCGGCGGTCCGTCAGAAAAAGTAGGTATAATGGCCGGCGACCGCATAATCACCGTCAACGACACCCTCATCGCGGGAATAAAGAAACCCAATGCCGAGGTTATAAAAATGCTCCGCGGACCGAAAGGGTCGGAGGTTACCGTCGAGGTGATGCGCCGCGGAGTGCCCGAACTGATCAAATTCCGCATTGTGCGCGACGATATACCCATCTACAGCGTCGACGCCGCATTTATGGCCGATCCTACAACCGGCTATATATCGCTGTCGCGCTTTGCCGACTCATCGGCCAAAGAGGTGGCCGAGGCAATGGCCAAACTCTATAAACAGGGCATGAAGAACCTCATACTCAACCTTGAGGATAACGGCGGCGGCTATCTCGGCGCGGCTTTTAACATCGCCGGCATGTTCCTGCCCGAAAACGCCCCGGTTGTCTATACCCACGGCCTCAACCAGCCAATGCAGAAATTCAACAACGAGCAAGACGGCTTTATGACCGACGGCCGTGTGATAGTGATGGTCAACCAGAACTCCGCTTCCGCTTCCGAAATCGTGAGCGGTGCGCTTCAGGACAATGACCGCGCCCTCATAGTGGGACGACGCACCTATGGCAAAGGATTGGTGCAGCGCCCCTTCCCGCTGCCCGACGGCTCGATGGTGAGACTCACCACCGCCCACTACTACACCCCCTCGGGCCGCTCCATCCAGAAGCCCTACACCAACGGTCAGAACGACGACTATTATGCCGACATACGCCACCGCTATGATTCAGGCGAGCTGATGAACGAGGATTCAGTAAAGGTCGGCGGTCAGCTTCATCACACTCTCAATCTCCGTCGTCCGGTTTATGGCGGAGGCGGCATTATGCCCGACAAGTTCGTGCCTATCGACACAACCTACTACACCACCTACTACCGCGATCTCGTGGCCCGCGGCGTGATGATCAAGTTTGCGCAGAACTACGTGGATCTCCACCGCAAGGAAATCAAGAAACAATATAAAACCGAAACCGATTTTATAAACAAATTCGAGATTACCGATGAAATGCTCGCCCGACTTGTGGAGATGGGTCAGAGCGAGGATATAGCGCCCAATCCCGAAGCGATGGAAATATCGGGTCCCTTTATCCGCCTGATTCTGAAAGGTCTCATAGGCCGCGACATTTATGACGACTCCACCTATCAGAGAGTGGTGATTCCCCTCAACCCCACATATCGCGAAGCCTTGCGGCTTATCAATTCGCCTGAATATGACACTCTGCTGTCAAATTCCGGGCAATCATGAGCTGAAAAGGTATTTTCTCACGAAAGCTTGAATTTTTGATTGGAAATCATTAATTTTGTGATGTGAAAAACTCATCTGACATAGCTGCAACCGGCAGGCCTAAGTTATATCTTATGCCTGTGACACTGTGTGACGGTGCGCCCTCCGACGTTCTGCCGGCTCAGAATATCGACATAGCCCGGAGGGTGAAATGGTTTGTTGTAGAGAATCTCCGCACGGCGCGCAGATTCCTGAAACGTTGCGATCGCGAAATCGATATTGATTCGCTGACATTCGCCGAACTCAACGAACACACTCCCGCCGCTGAAATATCGAAGCTGCTCGACCCCATGCGTCAGGGTCACGACATGGCCGTGATGAGCGAGGCAGGATGTCCCGCGATAGCCGACCCCGGCGCCGACCTCGTGGCTGTGGCTCAGCGCGAAGGCTTTGATGTAGTGCCTCTTGTAGGCCCTTCAAGCATATTGCTCGGACTGATGGGCTCGGGATTTAACGGCCAGAGCTTCTGTTTCAACGGCTATCTGCCTATCGAGGAGCCGCGCCGTGGCGCCAAGCTCCGCGAAATGATGAACCGCATAAACCGCGAGCGTCAGACTCAGATTTTCATCGAGACCCCCTACCGCAACACCAAGCTCATCGCCGAACTCGCTTCTCGACTGCCCGGCGATACCCTCCTCGCCGTGGGTTGCAACCTCACCTCTCCCACCCAATCGATAGTCACCCGACCGCTCAGGCAATGGGCTGCCACCGATACGACCCCCTACAACAAAGTGCCCTGCATATTCCTGCTATTTAACTGACCCTCTTTCCCGGCAAAAATCAAAAGATTCTGACATGGCCCGAAAACTCAAAATAAGCATACCTACCCATCCCTCGCTCTTTGACACGCCCGAGGGGAGAGAGGCTATACACCCCGCCATCGAAGATTTTGTGATCAAGAGCCGGGCGAAAGCGGTTGAGCAAGCGGCTACCCCCTCCGAAACGCCTCTTATCGAAGCAATTTCAGAGCGCACATCTGCCGAAAACCTTATTTTCATAAGTTTCGGTTCAGGCTCGTCGGGCAATTGCGCATATATCGGCACCCGCCGCGAAGGTGTGCTCATCGATGCCGGCATTGACCCCGACAAGGTGAGAGACGCCCTGAGAGTCAACGGCCTGTCGTTTGACTGCGTGAAAGGAGTGCTTCTGACCCACGACCACTCCGACCATGTGAGATATGTTTACAAAATGGTGAGACTCCGCAAAAACATAGCCGTTTACTGCACCCCCAAGACACTCAACGGCTTGTTGCGCCGCCACAACATTTCCCGCCGCATAAAAGACTATCATTCGCCTATCTACAAGGAATTTCCTTTCCAGTTGGCCGGAATGACGGTAACGGCCTTTGATGTGAGCCACGACGGCACCGACAACGTGGGATTTTATATCGAGGGCGGCGCTCACAGATTTGCCGTAGCTACCGACCTCGGCCATATCACCGACAGGGTGGATCACTATATGCGTCTCGCGAGGATAGTTGTGATCGAAGCCAACTACGACGCCGAAATGCTCCGCACCGGTCCATATTCGGCCTATCTCAAAAGCCGTATCGTGGCCAACAACGGTCACCTCGACAACCTCGACACCGCCCGCTTTGTAGGCTCGCTCGCCATAAACGGTAATCTGGAATATGTTTTCCTGTGTCATCTGTCGCAGGAAAACAATCTGCCGCAGAAAGCGCTCGACGCAGTTTCGGCTGAGCTTGTGCGCGTAGGCATGGGTGAGCCGGGCGACTGTTCCAACTCTCTCGAGTCGCTCGGGCGCCGCATAAAACTAATGGCCCTCCCCCGCTTTGAGTGTTCGCCGCTGATGGTATTCAGACCCAAACAAGCCTGACACGTATCAAAAATCAGCCTTTTCATCTATATTTCCCGTCAAAATAACATAAAAATTATTATATTTGCGACATATACACCAACCATCTATTCGCAAACTATAATGTCAGAAGATATTACCAACAGCTCGGCCAATCATGTTGAAGAGCCGGTGATGACTTTTGCTCAGGCTGTGCGCGAAGCTCGCCGCTGTCTTCACTGCAAAGTGCCCCAATGTCGCAAAGGCTGTCCTGTAAATAATGATATACCCGAGTGGATTCATGAGCTGTCGATGGGCAACATCGGCCGAGCAATGGAAATTATCAACCTTCGCAGCAACCTTCCCGCCGTGTGTGGCCGCGTGTGTGCCCATGAGCGTCAATGCGAGGGTAACTGTGTGCTTGGAAAGAAAGGGCAGCATATCCGCATAGGCCAGCTGGAGCGTTTTGTGGCTGACTTTGAAGCCTCGCTTGCCTTGTGCCGCAACTCGGTGGCGGTGAAAGACCGAGGCAAAGTGGCGGTAGTGGGAAGCGGACCTGCAGGTCTCACCGCCGCAGGCGAACTGGCACGCAAAGGATTTGCGGTTGAGATTTTTGAAATGGAACGCGAACCGGGTGGTGTATTGACCTTTGGCATACCTGAATACCGTCTGCCAAAGGATGTGGTGAGACGCGAAATCAAGAAAATCGAAGAGCTCGGCGTGACCATTCACTGCACCACCGCCGTAGGCCGTCGCGGATATACCATCGACGACCTCTTTGAAAAAGGTTTTGACGCCATATTTCTCGCCACCGGCACCGGCAAGCCGCGCAAACTCGAGGTTGAGGGCAACCGCCTGCCAGGAGTGAAACACGCGGTGCATTTTCTCCGCAAACTCGGTCTCTATCAGGCCGGATATATAAGCCGCGAGGAGGTGCCGGTTCATCCCGGCGATGTGGTCTATGTAGTGGGAGGAGGCAACACCGCGATGGACGCCGCCCGCTCGGCCCTGAAAATGGGCGCCCGCTCGGTAACGGTGGTCTATCACCGCGACGAGGCCAACCTTTCGGCTCTGCGCGCCGAATATGAGGATGCCGTGACCGAAGGAGTGAAATTTCAGTGGCAAACCGACATAAAACGCTTTCTGGGAAATGACGGCGTTTTGACCGGCTTTGAAGCCGAGACGCCCAATGGATTGGAGACCTTTGAGGCCGACGTAGTGCTCACTGCCATAGGCGCCGCTCCCGCCGCCCGAATCATCAACACCTCCGAGGGAATCGAGGTTGACGAACGCGGCTATGTCAAGACCCGCGAAATGCCCTACGGCATGTCAACCCGCAAGGGCGTGTTTGCCGGCGGCGACGTTACCAACCGCCCCGCTTCGGTGGTTCACGCCATGCAAGACGCCCGCAAAGTCAGCGCCGGCATCGAGCAATACATCTCCGCCCTCAAGCTCATGCAAATGCTCGACTGACCCCGCCCCCGCCTACACCTCCAACTAATTTCGCTTAACAAAACATACGCCCGTTGTCAAATACTGTGCCTTGTCACACTATTTGACAACGCAAACCTGCTATATGAATGGGGGATGACATACAATTCGTGTACACATTTATGCACACAAATTTGTTATTCTATTGAAAAACAACTATCTTTGTAAAAATTTAAATAAGATATATGGAAGCACTATCAGTAAGAGATTATCGCAACAATCTCGCATCATCATTCGACCGGGCAGACAAGGGCGAACAAGTTCTTATACGGAGAAAAAATCAGATCTATGCACTTGTGAGTATTGGTAGAGAAGACCTTACAATATCTCCCGCACTGCAGAAACGCATCAATGAAGCTCGAAAGGCATATAAAGATGGCAATGTAGTCTCTTGTGCGACGCCGGATGAACTATCAGCCTTTTTAGATTCATTGTGATGTATACTATAGATTTTGAGCCAAAGGTAATAAAGGTTATGGCTAAGTGGAAAAAATCCAATCCAAACTTATTCAAAAAATTGGATCATATTCTGCGCGCCATTCAATCTGATCCGCGCCATGGCATAGGGCATCCGGAACCAATGGTAGGCGGGGGAAATATTACATATTCCAGACATATCTCTGCGCATGATAGAATTATTTATGATGTTTATGATAATGAAGTACATGTGCTGGTAATCGAATTAGAAGGACACTATAACGACAAATAGCAAAAAGCCCGGAAATAGCCGTTTTTAGCCGGTTTTGGGGCTTTTCGCTATATTTTCGCCTTGTCTGTAGAAAATCACTACATCTCCAATTTCGCTTAACAAAGCATACGCCCGTTGTCAAATACTGTGCCTTGTCACACTAATTGACAACGCAAGAGATTGTGTCAAAATTCAAAACATTGTAGGGGCATGCCTTTGGCATGTTTGTATAATCCGTTAATACCTATAAAGAAGTAAGGACTGGTGATATATGCAATAAAGTGGTTGCCGGATTTTTCTGCCATCCACTCAAAGTTTGATATAAGTTCAAATTAATTAAAGTTTTAGATTAAATATTTTCTCAAATAATTGTTTGAAATAAAAAAACTTGCTAATTTTGCATACGCAGACCGCCTCGCA
>JAIDXU010000349.1 GCA_029058455.1 Paramuribaculum sp. | reverse complement strand
GGCATTGAGAGCGAAAACGACAAGCTCGGTTCCCTCTCGGTGGGCGACCTCAACGACTATATCGAAAACGCCATCGACGAGGTTAATCCCGACAAACAGCCGCTTGAAAACGAGGTGATGATTTTCCACAACGCCCTCGATTTCTCAACCACCCATGTGCGCGACTGCATGTTGCCGCGCAACGAGATTGTGGCAGTCGACATCGACAATACCACCCGCGAAGAGCTGTCGGCCCTTTTCACTCAATCGGGTCGCAGCAAAATCATAGTATATCGCGAGGATATCGATAATATACTCGGCTACATTCATGTGAGTGAGCTGTTCTATCCCGACAACGACTGGAAAGCCCACCTCAAAAACGTGATATTCGCGCCCGAGACTCTGTTGGCCAACAAACTTATGCGCCGCCTGCTCAGCGAAAAAAGATCTATAGCCGTGGTGGTCGATGAATTTGGCGGCACCGCCGGTCTCGTTACCCTCGAGGACCTCATGGAGGAGATATGCGGTGATATACGCGACGAGCATGACACCTCCGACGTAGTTGCCCGCGACCTCGGCGACGGTTGTTACGAGTTTTCTGGGCGCGCCGAAATCGACTTTATCCGCTCTGACTTTCATCTCGACATTCCGGAGTCTGACGACTATCAGA
Organism: Paramuribaculum sp.; assembly: GCA_029058455.1. GTDB lineage: Bacteria > Bacteroidota > Bacteroidia > Bacteroidales > Muribaculaceae > Paramuribaculum. The sequence goes on along the minus strand of JAIDXU010000349.1, from coordinate 4,795 downwards.
CCATCGCCGGCTACATTCTCCACAGTTCCGGCTCAATTCCCTCTCAGGGTGAGACAATCGTGATCGAAAACTATGCCTTCACAATTATCAAAAGCACGGCCACACGACTCGAACTCATCAAAGTCTCCCCTGCTCCCGCCGACGCTCCTCAGGAATAAACGCCCTGTTATTCTTACATATAAAAAAAGCGATTGTGTCGTTAAGATTGACACAATCGCTTTTTTAAGTTATCTCGTTACAGAGCTATCAATCGGCAGCTTTGCCGTTTGAGCCAAGCACGTTAACGATTTTGTGCTTGTAGAGGCGCTCCATTTCGTCACGAGCCGGGCCGAGATATTTGCGGGGGTCAAATTCACCGGGTTTGGTGGCGAATACCTCACGCACTGCGGCGGTCATGGCAAGACGGCTGTCAGAGTCGATGTTGATTTTGCAAACGGCGCTCTTGGCAGCTTTGCGGAGTTCTTCTTCGGGAATACCGATAGCGTCGGGAAGTTTGCCGCCATATTTGTTGATGGTGTCAACATATTCCTGGGGCACTGAGCTTGAGCCGTGGAGCACGATGGGGAATCCGGGAAGTTTTTCCATAACGGCGTCGAGCACGTTGAATGCCAAGGGGGGAGGCACGAGGCGACCTTCGGCATTGCGAGTGCACTGCTCGGGAGTGAACTTATAAGCGCCGTGTGAAGTGCCGATCGAGATAGCGAGAGAGTCGCAGCCTGTGCGGGTAGCGAAGTCGATAACCTCTTCGGGGTCGGTATAGGTGTGGTGGTCGGAAGAAACTTCATCCTCTACGCCGGCAAGCACACCGAGCTCACCTTCAACAGTTACATCATACTGGTGGGCATAGTCAACAACTTTCTTGGTGAGGGCTACATTCTCCTCATAGGGGAGGTGTGAACCGTCGATCATCACTGATGAGAAGCCGCTGTCGATACAGCTCTTGCAGAGCTCGAAGCTGTCACCGTGGTCGAGATGAAGCACGATCTGGGGATGCTCCCAGCCGAGTTCCTTGGCATAAGCCACGGCACCCTGGGCCATGTAGCGGAGAAGGGTGGGGTTGGCATAGTTGCGGGCACCCTTCGATACCTGAAGAATAACGGGAGATTTCTCTTCAGCTGCAGCCTTGATGATGGCCTGGAGCTGCTCCATGTTGTTGAAGTTGAAAGCGGGGATGGCATATCCACCCTTGATGGCTTTCGCAAACATCTCACGGGTGTTTACGAGGCCTAAGTCTTTGTAATTAACCATTTGACTATAGGGTTAGAATTTTGGGTTGATTTGTTATTGTTTTTCTTTGGCGCGAAGTTACGAAAAATATTTCAAATTGTTTTTACTTCGCAAGCCATATTTTAGCCTCAGATATTTCAGAGCATAGCAAAGCCGCCTTCCCCTCGGGAGGAAGGCGCGCCTTGCGCTATAACTTGCCTGAAGTATAGGTCACGGATTTATTTTTTGCCCTTGAATTTTTCAAGCTGACGCTCGAGAGCTTCAAGCGACATGTCGATGGCCTCTTCAAAAGTGTCGGCTACCTTGGTTGCCACAAAATCCTCATGGCCGGGAATGGTGACGATCACCGAAGCCTCTTTATTGAGGGCGCTTTCGGGTTTGATGACTTTGAGATTTACGTTGGCCTCTGTAACGTCAACATAGTGACGGCCGAGACGTTCCACCTTTTTGTTGATAAACTCAACGAGATGATCGGAGATGTCGAAATGGATTGCATTGATACGGATGTCCATAATAATTAAGTCCTCCTACTTTTTTTGTGCACGTGGATGTGCGGTTAGATAATTATTTTTCAAGTCGCTGAAAGTGACATGGGTATAGATCTGGGTGGTTTCGAGCGACGCGTGTCCGAGAAGCTGCTGCACCGAGTTGAGCGAAGCCCCGTTGTTGAGCATATCGCTGGCAAAAGAGTGACGCAACACATGCGGACTGAGCCGCGGAGCATGAACCACACCGGTCATGGCGTTGTGAACGATGTTATAGATCATCTTGCGATAGAGATGTCTGCCGTCATCCCTCACAAAAAAGGGATCCTCACCGTTACTCTCCCCTACCTTCTCCCTCCGGAGCCGGCGGTAGAGCGCGATTTCGCGAGCCAGAGGCTCACCGAATGGCACTATTCTTTCTTTATTACGCTTACCGAGCACTTTTAGTTCACCGCGCAGCGTATCAACATTGCCGTCGGTGAGCGTCATCAGCTCGGAGCAGCGTATACCGGTGGTGTAGAACATATCCACGATAAGGCGTGATCTCACCTCGGCAAAGTTAGTTTCATCGATAGTTTCCGACAGCATGGCCTCGGTTTCGTCGGGGCGCACTATCACCGGCAGAGGCTTGGGTGCGCGCCCTGTGCGCAGCTCCTCGGCCGGGTTGGTGGTAATCACTCCGGTGACCATCAGATAGCGGAAAAACGAGCGCAGGGCCGAGATCTTGCGCTTGAGCGACACGACGGTGCAGCCCGACGACTGTGAGGCTATCCAGCGGCGCAACGACATTGGAGTGGCCAGCTCGGGATGAAATTCCGTGCTACCCCCGAGGGTGTCGAAATCGCGCCATTCCATCAGGTCGCTGCGATAGGCGGCAACGGTATGCTCGCTGCGCGAAAGCTCTGCCTTGAGATATGTTAGAAATTTCTCTATCATCACGGCAAAAATAAAAAATAATACTGACAAATCCCAATCTCCCCTCGATGTTTTATAACATAATTCACCACTCGCAGATAACTGTTGCGATATTGGGTAAAAACCGCTAATTTTGCATCTATAACGAGTGTGATTACGCTCTTACCTTAAATTTCAATCATTCAACCATCTGTTTCCGATTTTTCCATCATGAACAAATCAACCTATGGAGCAATAGCCGCGGCGCTGCTGTGGATGCCGGTGTCGGCTTTCTCACAATATGTTCCCGGCACCCCGGCGCCCGCAATTCCCCTCCCCACCGAACTCACCGACACCAAGCCGGTCGACGAAGCTCTGTGGAATAAGCTCAAGGCTCCCTACAACAGCGCCTGGGGCTCGACCGATCTCCACTATTCGCTTAAAAACGTTCCCACCGAGGGTGTAAGCAAATCGCCCGTTGCCAAAGTCAAGGCATGGAAAGGTGAGAGAGTCAACCTGCTCGCCCTGCTCTACACCACCGTCGGCGCCCCCGACGTAACACCCCGCGTGAGTGAGCTTAAAGGCCCCGGCAAAGCTGTGATACCGGCCGAGGATGTCACCACAGGTTTTCTTCACTATGTAATGACCGACCAGATAAACCATGACGGTCTCACCGGTTGCGGCCATCGCCCCGACCACTCGTTATATGACTCGCTGATGGTGGCCGACGCCATCGATCCGCGCCCCGTGGCCGACATAGCGCCCCGCACCACCCGCCCCCTGTGGGTGAGCGTCGACGTGCCCCGCGACGCCGCTCCGGGTGTTTATCGCGCCACCCTTTCGTTTGGCGACGATAAGAAATTCAAGCCTCTCGCCATTGAAATCTCGGTTGGGCGCAACGCTCTCCCCTCGGGTCATGACCGCAAATTCGCTCTCGATCTCTGGCAGCACCCCTATTCGGTGGCCCGCGTCTATAACGTTGAGCTTTGGAGCCCCGAGCATTTCGCAGCTATGGAGGAGACTTTCCGCCCCCTCGCCGAAATGGGTCAGAAATGCATCACCGCCACCGTTACCCATGCTCCGTGGGGAGGTCAGACCGAAGACCATTTCGACAGCATGGTGAGCCGCACACGAGAGCTTGACGGCTCATGGAGCTTTAATTATGACGTGTTCGACCAATGGGTTGAGTTTATGATGGGCATCGGAATCGACGAGCAGATAAACTGCTATTCGCTCATTCCGTGGAAAATGGAGTTCCCCTACTACGACCGAGCCTCAAACACCATGAAAACCATCGAGACCTCGGTGGGCACACCCGAGTTTCACGACTATTGGCTCCCCTTCCTCAAGGATTTCGCCGCTCACCTCAAGGAGAAAGGATGGTTTGACATCACCACCATCGCCATGGACGAACGCGCCCTCTCCGACATGCAGAAAGGCATTGCCCTTATCCGCGAGGCTGATCCCGACTATAAGATTGCTCTCGCCGGTAATTATCATCCTGAAATCGAGCCCGACCTATATGACTATTGCATTGCTCTGGCTCAGACTTTCCCCGACGATGTGTTGGCCGACCGCAAGAACCGCGGCCTGAAGAGCACCGTTTACACCTGCTGCTCGGAAGGCTTCCCCAACACCTTCACCTGCTCCGAACCTGCCGAAGCCGAATGGCTCCCCATCTATGCCGCCTCCAAAGACTTTGACGGCTATCTGCGCTGGGCTTTCAACAGCTGGGTTGCCAATCCCCTGAGCGATTCACGCTTCCGCACATGGGCTGCCGGCGACTGCTACCTCATCTATCCCGGCGGCAGATCTTCCGTGAGACTCGAAAAGCTCAACGAGGGTATTCAGGATTTTGAGAAAATCATGATTCTTCGCGAGAAATATGCCAACAATCCCGCAAAGCTTGCCAAAATCAACAAAATGCTTGAAAAGTTTGTGGTGAAAGATCTCCCCACAACCCCCGCCTCGGCCACTCTCCCCCAGGTTAGAGAGCTGCTCAACACCCTCTGATTCTTCCCCCATTTTCTCCAAACAGGAGGCCCGGCACCCCGCCCGGCCTCCTTTTTTATACCCACATTCCCCTCATTTACCCAACATGTAGGGATGCACCCCAATGCTGTTTACTTAAGGCTTCATATCGCCTCTCTGTAATTATGTAACGTAATGAATTTACCGTTGTGCTTGAT
>JAIDXU010000348.1 GCA_029058455.1 Paramuribaculum sp. | reverse complement strand
GTCAAACAGTGCTGCTTTGCTTGGCAAACCATACGGATATCTCGTTTTTGGAGTTGAGGATGGCACACATAATATTATTGGCACTTCATTTCACGCCAAAAGTCATAAGGTTGGCCATGAAGAATTAGAAAACTGGTTAGTGACACGACTTAATCCGAGAATAGATGTGGAATGTTATGAATTTGACTACCATTGCAAACACATATCTATGTATCGAATCCCCTCTGCTACCGACAGACCTGTAACTTTTTTCCATACTGCATATATCAGAGTCGGATCACTAACGAGAAAACTGATGGACTTTCCGGAAAAAGAGGCAAAGATTTGGAAACACAACAGAAGCAAATTACTACACCAAATACCGGCTAAATCGTGTCGCACCATTAATGATGTAATAAGCCTTCTGAGTATCGAGACATATTTCGATCGTTTGAATATGCCGATGCCACAGACATCAGAGGGCATTATTGAGCGACTTATTTCGGAACGTTTTATTGTTGCAACCGAAGTCGGTTATAACATAACCGAACTTGGAGCATTACTTCTTGCAAAAGATTTTCGCCATTTTGAATCGCTGTATCGAAAAGCAATCCGAGTGATTGTCTATAAAGGTAAGAACAAAGTTGATACTATTAGAGAGAAAAGTTTTGAGCAAGGTTATGCGCTATGCTTTCCTCAAATGATCGACTGGATAAACGGACAGTTACCTGCCAATGAAGAAATAGGAAAAGCTTTCAGAACTGATGTCAGAATGTATCCCGAAATAGCAATAAGGGAAATTGCTGCCAACATGATAATCCATCAGGATTTTAATATACTTGGTTTCCCGATGGTTGAGATTTATTCTGATAGAGTGGAGATTTCATCTCCCGGCCAACCACTGATCAGCACAGACCGATTCATCCACGCCTATCAATCGCGCAATGAGGAACTTGCCGATGTGATGCGGCGAATGGGTTTCTGCGAGGAAAAAGGGAGTGGTATGGATAAAGCACTTGAAGCGATAGAGCAATATCAGCTTCCTGCCATAAAATATCGAGTATCAGACATACGCACGACAATAATTTTAAGTGAATATAGGGAGTGGAGCGATACCACTCGAGAAGAACGGGTACAGGCCTGTTATCAGCACGCCTGTCTGAAATATCTCTCTAATGAAATGATGACGAATAAGTCTTTTCGTAAAAGAATGGGAGTTACGGATAAGAATTATACCGCAATTTCGGGTGTTATAAAAGAAACTCTTGAAAGAGGACTAATCAAGGTCGGTACACCTGAGGGAACTAATCGCAGAGATATTGCCTATATACCGAAGTGGGGATAGTTTCATGTCATTTCATGTCAAAAGATAACAGCTAAGATACATAACTTAGTCGCCATTTTTCATATTAAATACTAACACTTAACACTTTACAATAAGCACCTTTCATGTTATGTTCATATCAAACTCTTCTAACACACCGCTCATTAACATATGAGAAAATCGCGGAATAAGAATTTTTCGCAACCGAGGTAGGGAGTATTGAACGTGTCGGGACCGGCGATGCTGTATTCTACAAGTCAGCAGGTAACTCCAAAAGTTTCTTGCCTGACTTGACTTTGCGGAAGCCTTTACGCCTGCGACTAACCACATCGACACTAACAAAGAGAACTAAATGAGAGCCGATGAATAAAAAACGGGCGGAAAATTTGGTGGGATAAAAAATTTGTTCTACCTTTGCAGCGTCAAAGGGATACTATCTCGGCGACACAGAGTAGCGAATCACGCTATAATAGCTTGGCGATTTAGTGTAGTGGCCTAGCACGCCACCCTCTCAAGGTGGAGACTCGGGTTCGATTCCCGAATTCGCTACTTTCTTTCAAAAGCCTCCTGATTTTTTCGGGAGGTTTTTTGTTATTCTTTAGAATTTGTCTAATTAGTCAAATTTGACCCCCAATTTCCCCCATCAGCCTTATTAGCCCTATAATCTCCTAATTATGCTCCACATCGGATATGACGCCAAGAGAGCCGTTGCCAACTATACCGGTCTCGGCAACTATTCGCGATTGGTCATCGACCTCATGTCGCGCAACGACTCTCCGGCCTCCAACCATCTCACCCTCTACGCCCCCAAACCGGGCAAGGAGAATCCGCGTCTGCAGCCGTTGCTCAGCCGCCCTAATGTGGAGCTTAAAGGGCCGACAGGGCTATGGCGCAACTTCTCAGGTTTGTGGCGACTCAGAGGCGGCATTACCAACGATTTAATCGCCGACCGCATAGACCTGTTTCATGGCCTCAGCAATGAATTGCCGCTCGACATACACCGGGCCGGTATTCCCTCGATAGTCACAATCCATGACGTGATCTTTCGCCGCTGCCCTGACAATTACAAGCCCGTCGATCGCATGATCTACGATGCCAAATGGCGTCATGCAGTCAAAGCAGCTACACGCATTATCGCCATTAGCCAATGCACCGCCAACGACATTGAATATTTCTATGGCGCCGATCCTGCTAAAATCAGTATTATCTATCAGGGTTGTGACCCGCTTTTTCACCAACCGGTCACACCTGAAATGATTGAGGAAATAAAACTCAGATATAATCTTCCGGAGCGATATATAGCATGTGTAGGCACCGTGGAGCCGCGCAAAAATCAACTGCTCGCTATCCGTGGGCTGCAGCAACTGCCCGAAGATATCAAACTCGTGATCGCTGGGCGCGGCCGTCAGCCCTATGCCTCTCAGGTGCGCCGCGCCATCTCCGACCTCAGGCTCACCAACAGGGTTATATGGATAGAAGGCGTCCCGCTCCCCGATCTTCCCGCTCTATATGCCGGCGCACAACTTTCGGCCTATCTCTCCCGCTATGAAGGTTTCGGCCTCCCCGCCATCGAGGCGCTTGCGTGCGGCACCCCTGTCATCGCCGCTACCGGCTCATGCCTGGAGGAAGCCGCCGGCAAAGGAGGTTTGTATATTGATCCTGACGACGTGAGAGGCTTTAAAGAGGCTGCCAACGCTATTCTCTCCGACCCTACCCTACGCGCCAACCTCACCACCGAAGGCCGACAGCACATCGCACGATTCAGCCACGACAACTTCGCCGCCCAACTCGAGCGCTGCTATCACGATACTCTCGCTCTCTATCGCCAAACCTCCGGCAAATAATCATCCATAAGTAAATATACAAAAGAATATAATCCCATGTCGCTAATAATACCTGCGCGCTACAAGCGTAAACTCCTACCCGAAACCACCGAAACTGCAATCAAGACAATCAAAGACACTTTTCAGCGCCGACTCGCCGAGGAACTTAATCTGCGTCGTGTCACAGCGCCGCTATTTGTGCTTTCGGGCACCGGACTCAACGATGACCTCAACGGCGTGGAGAGAGCGGTGACATTTCCCGTAAAAGATCTTGGTGACCGACGCGCCGAGGTGGTTCATTCACTCGCCAAATGGAAACGAGCAAAACTCGGAGCCTATGACATAGCCCCCGGATTCGGCCTTTATACCGACATGAACGCCATACGCGCTGATGAGGAGCTTGATAATCTCCATTCGCTCTATGTCGACCAATGGGATTGGGAGAAAACCATCAACGACACCGACCGCAACCTCGATTATCTTAAAGCCACCGTGAAGTCAATCTACAAAGTGGTAAAAGAGATCGAACTGATGATCTACAAGATGTTTCCCCACATCACTCCCCGTCTGCCCGAAAACATCACCTTTATCCACACTGAGCAGCTGTTGCAACGCTATCCCGACATGACACCCACCGAGCGTGAAAGTGCTGCGGCAAAAGAATATGGCGCGATATTTCTGATAGGTATCGGTGCTCCCCTCAGCGACGGGAAGCCTCACGACGGTCGCGCACCCGACTATGACGACTGGATCACACCCAATTCTGACGGTTATACCGGTCTCAACGGCGATATAATTCTCTATGACTCGGTGCTTGACCGCTGTTTCGAGCTGTCGTCTATGGGCATAAGGGTAAGCCCCCAATCACTTGAAAAGCAGCTTGAGATGCGCAACGCCCAAGACCGTCGCAATCTTGCTTTTCACCGCAGTCTGCTCTCAGGCGAACTTCCTGCCTCGATAGGCGGAGGCATAGGCCAGAGCCGACTCTGCATGTTCCTGCTCCAGAAAGCCCATATCGGCGAAGTGCAAGCCTCAATATGGCCCGAGGAGCAGATAGAGGAATGTAGAAAAGCGGGAATAGAGCTTCTCTGACTCTACTCCCGCCCTGCGGAATCCTATATTAAATCTTATTATTTTTTCGGATAAACCTTGCCGGTAGCGGCAAGCAGAGTGTTGCGCATCAGCGACACAATAGTCATCGGGCCTACTCCACCGGGCACCGGAGATATGTAACGGCACAAATGCTCCACACCGGCGAAGTCCACATCTCCACTGAGGCGGAAACCGCTCTTGCGTGAAGAATCGGGAACTCGTGTAGTGCCTACATCAATGATGGTGGCACCCGGTTTAACCATATCGGCGGTAACAAATCCGGGACTGCCGAGAGCGGCGATAATAATATCGGCCTCGCGGCAAATCTCCTTTATATCCTTGGTGTGAGAATGACACACGGTAACGGTGCTGTCGCCGGGAGTGGCTTTCTGCATCATGAGCATTGCCATAGGCTTGCCCACGATATTGCTGCGGCCGAGAATCACACAACGTGCGCCGGAGGTATGAATGTCATAGCGTTTGAGCAGCTCGAGAATACCTGACGGTGTGGCCGACACAAAACAGGGCAGACCGATCGACATTCTACCCACATTCACGGGGTGAAAACCATCCACATCCTTGCGGGGATCGATAGCCTCGATCACCTTCTGCTCGTCGATGTGACGGGGCAACGGCAACTGTACGATAAAACCGTCAACATCATCATCTTCATTGAGCTGTCGGATAGTGTCGAGCAGTTGGGCCTCGGTCACATCATCCTCAAATCTGATAAGAGTTGACTTAAAGCCACATTCACCACACGACTTAACTTTGTTGGCCACATAAGTCTCGCTGCCGCCGTCATGACCCACAAGGATTGCCGCGAGATGAGGCTGCTTCTGACCCTCGGCCATAAGACGGGCCACCTCTTCAGCGATTTCCTTCTTGATCTGAGCGGCCACCGCCTTACCATCGATTATTGTTGCCATATCTCAATTTTATTATTTTATTATAGAATTATCGATAGGTTATCTCAAGCCGCGATTTCTAAGGCCGCGCATGGCCTGCATCATCTTGGCGGGATTTTTCTTGAGCGAGTTGGCGGCCTGCATCATCTTGCGGGTCTCATTAAACTGCTTGATGAGACGATTGACCTCAACGATCGAAGTTCCCGAACCTTTGGCAATGCGCTGACGGCGCGAACCGTTGATCATATCGGGATTGGCTCTTTCTTTGGGAGTCATGCTATATATAATCTTTATCTTATACACATCT
>JAIDXU010000347.1 GCA_029058455.1 Paramuribaculum sp. | reverse complement strand
GTGTGCAGCTCCTCCTCTCACGTTTCAACTATATATATATGATAGCCTTATCACATAATATCACTATCCGGGGATAAGGGCGGGGTTTGGATTTTTTTTCGGTGAGACCCGTTTATTTCCGAATCTCACTATTAAAACAATCAAGTCGCAAAAATGCCTTATCGCCGATGTTTAAAAGTCCTTAAAATATCTAAAATGACACGTTGAGCACCTCAATCAATGATGATTCCTTGAATATGCAGTCGGGAGGCTTATTTGCGGGTGGGGAGTGTCAGGATGCCCTGAGGGCGCAGGTAGGCAAGCGTGCCATTGTCGATTAGAGGTCGGGCGGCATTGATGACTCTCTCCACAGGTATGTCGAGGTGACGGGAGATATAGGCGGGAGTGTGGCCGCCGGGTTGGGAGGCGAGGCGCACGATGTTGTCGGCCAAAGAGTCGGCGGCAGTAATGGGTTGAGCGGCGCGGCGGCGCGCACGACACACATCGCAGGTGCCGCAGTCGCTTTGCGGATTTTCACCGAAATATTCGAGCAGGGTGCGCACACGGCACTTGTCGGCACCGAAAGCAAACCGCTTTACCGCTTCAATGCGTTGCTCCATGAGGTCGCGACGGTTATCATAAACCTCCGGGCCAATCAGGATATGTTTCGGTAATTCGCGTGAGGTGGTATAGATGAGGTTGGGGGAGGTGCGTCGCGGAACGTAGTGGAGCACCTTTTCGCGCGACAGCAGCAGCATAGCCTCATAAATCTGCCGGTCGGTGAGTTGCAGGGCCGAAGCGAGCAATCCTTCGGAGATAGTGATGTAGTCTGAAAACAAGCCGGTGTAGGTGCGGAGCAGAGCGGTGAGCACCCGGTCGGCGATGTCGGGAAGGCGCAGAGAGTAGAGCGCCGATTTCTCCATGAGAATCATTACTCTCGAGCGTGTGGTCACTTCATCGCTATAGTCTATGTAGCCGGCTCGTGAGAGAATCATCAGCGAGTTGCGGGCAATGTTGGGATTAAGATTGAAGGTATCGCAGAATTTTCCGAAATTAAATTCATAGAGGGTGTTGTAGCCGCTCCCTACCGGCACTTCAAGAAAGTTGCCGGCCAGTTCATAAACGCGTTTTATGGTGTCTTTGTCGGGAAAGCTTTCGGTAAGCCGGCGTGAAAGCACCGCTTTGTCGCGGTTGCACACCAGTGCCACCGCGATGGAGTGTTGACCGTCACGGCCGCCTCGCCCCGCTTCCTGATAATATTCCTCAAGCGATGAGGGGAGGTCGTAGTGACACACAATCCTCACGTCGGGCTTGTCGATACCCATACCGAAGGCGTTGGTGGCCACCATTATGCGGGTGGTATTGTCTTTCCATCGGTTTTGCTTGAGGTCTTTTTCGGCAGGATCGAGGCCGGCATGATAGAAGTCGGCCGAGATGCCCTCGTCGCAGAGCAGCCGGGCAATCTCACGGGTGCGCTTGCGTGAACGTACATACACAATGCCGCAGCCCCCCACCGAGTTGAGTATTCTCACGAGTTGAAGGTCCTTGCTGTCGGTCTGCCTAACTACATAGCTGAGATTGGGGCGGTCGAAACTTAGCGCAAACTTATTGGAGCCGGGGCGAAATTCGAGGCGCTCCATTATGTCGTCGGCTACCCGTGGCGTGGCCGAGGCCGTGAGTGCAAGCACCGGCACTTCGGGGAACAGCTTTCTAAGTGACGCTATCCTGAGATAGGAGGGGCGGAAGTCATAACCCCATTGGGATATGCAGTGAGCTTCATCGACAACTATCAGGCTCACGTCAAACCGCCCTATCTCCATCATAAAGGTTTCGCTGATGAGCTTCTCGGGGGAGATATAGAGTATTTTCACCTTTCCGAGACGGCAGCGGTCAAGGGCGAGATTATGTTCGGCGCGTGTCAATCCCGAGTGGAGATACACCGCCTTGATGCCTCTGTCGCGCAGGTTGTCGACCTGGTCTTTCATCAGCGAGATGAGGGGTGTGACCACCACCGTCAGGCCGGGGAGAGCGATTGCCGGCACCTGAAAGGTGATCGACTTGCCGCCGCCGGTAGGCATTAGTCCGAGCGTGTCGTGACCCTCCAGCACCGAATTGATTATATCGGGCTGGATAGACCGAAAACACTCATAGCCCCAGTAGCGTTTCAGTATTCCGAGGGTATCAAAGCCGTCGGCCATCAGGATTGTTTGGGAGCGGTGTCGAGACCGGTGTGGATTTCCTTGACAAAAAGCTGAATACGGCTTGATCCTTGATTAAACTTGTTGCCCTCGATGGTAAAGCAGATGTCGAAAGGCTTGCCGGCGTGGATGTAGTCGAAATGTTGTGCGGCATTGAATGCTATGCCATAGAACACCTTTCCGCTTGTGTCGTCGACCATCTCGAGCTTTATATGCTCGAGGTTGCGCCCCACGAGCTTCGAGGTGCCGAAGTCAACCACGTTTCTCGCACAGAACACCGGTTTGCGGTTGCCCGGCCCGAAAGGATTAAACTTCTTGAGCTGAGACACAAACTCATGGGTGATGTTGCTGAAAGTGATGTAGGCATCGATGTCGAGCAGGGGGGTGAGCTGCGACGGCAGGATGTTGGCGGCCACATATTCCTCAAATCGGCGTGTAAACTCCGGTATGTTTTCCTCTTTGAGCGAGAGGCCAACGGCATAGGTGTGTCCTCCGAAGTTTTCAAGCAGATCGCGGGTGGCGTCGATGGCTTTGTAGATGTCGAAACCCTGCACCGAGCGCGACGAGCCGGTGGCCAGACCGTTGTTGAGCGTCAGCACCACCGAGGGCTTGTAGTAAAGCTCGGTGAGGCGCGAGGCCACGATGCCGATTATGCCGCGATGCCAGTCTTTGTTATAGATCACGATCGACTTCTTGTCGCTGTTGAGCTCGCCACGGGCTTCGAGAATGGCGTTTGCCTCCTCGGTAATGCGCTTGTCGAGTTCCTTGCGGTCCTGATTGTAGCGGTCGATGATCTTGCCTTTTTCGTTGGCTTCCGACATGTCGCGTGCCACGAGGATGTCGACGCTCTGGCGGCCGTTCTGCATTCGGCCGCTTGCGTTGAGGCGGGGACCGATCTTAAACACTATGTCGCTGATGGTGATTTCCTTGCCGGTGAGACCGCAAATGCGTATTATCGATCTCAGGCCGAGATTGGGATTGGTGTTGAGCCGTCTCAGGCCGTGATAGGCCATTATGCGGTTTTCATCCACCATCGGCACTATGTCGGCGGCGATGCTCACGGCCACGAGGTCGAGCATTGTTTCAAGCTCGGTGGCGGGAATACCGTTGCTTATGGCAAACGCCTGCATGAACTTGAAGCCTACACCGCAACCCGACAGATGGGAGCAGGGATAGGTGCTTCCCTCCAGCTTGGGGTTGAGTATCGCCACGGCGTCGGGCAGCTCGTCGTCGGGCACATGGTGGTCGCAGATAATGAAGTCAATCCCGAGGGTACGGGCATAGGCGATCTCCTCGATGGCCTTGATTCCGCAATCGAGAATAATCACCAGTTTCACATCTTGCGAAGCCGCATAGTCGATACTGCGGCGTGAGATGCCATATCCCTCATCATAACGGGTGGGGATATAATATTCTATGTTGGAGTAGTAGTTACGAAGGTATTTGTAGACCAGCGCCACGGCAGTCGTGCCGTCGACATCATAGTCGCCGTATACCATGATTCTCTCCTTTTTACCCATTGCTTTGTTAAGACGCTCAACAGCTTTATGCATGTCGGGCATCAGAAACGGGTCGTGCATATCGCGAAGCGAGGGGTGGAAGAATTTTTCCGCCTCCTCGACCGATTTTATGCCACGCTGCACGAGCAGTTCGCTCACAGGTGGCATGTCAGCATATCGTTCAGCTAATGCCGTCTCTAATTTTTGTTCTTCTGAAGTAAGGGGTAAGTAATTCCATTTACTTGTCATTTATGTTTTTTCTTTATTTTTTGCGAACACGGGGCGCTGTGAGGGCGTTTGCGGGCCGGCACGGCGCAGAGGAGCAGAGACGGGGGAGAGATGATATGAGGATAAACGGCAGAGGAGAGTGATGATGGGAGGGTGGCTCGGGAGCCGTCGCGGAGCAAAGGAGAACGGGCTGTCATTAAGGGCGGTTGTTACCGCCACGCCCTACTCCACGGAGTAATCGCAAAGTTAATGAAAAAAACTTGATTTTACCCTATACTTTAAGATAATTTAAACCTTTCCCCCGCAGAGGTGCGGTGGAAAGGGGCGGGCCGACCTGAATATTAAGGTCGGAGCGTAACCTGAAATCCGGAATTATTTTTACTGAGCCGAGGTGTCGGGGAAATGCACGTCGAGCTGCGGGAAGGGGAAGGAGAAGCCACGGCGGGGAAGCTCGGTGTAGAGCTCCTTCTGCATGTCATAGAACAGCCCCCAGTAGTCGGAGGTGAGCGCCCATGCTCTCACCGACACTACGATAGCGCTGTCGCCCAATGAGTCGAGTACAACCTTGGGAGTGACTTCGGGTATCTGGGAGTGTTCGGGGATGTTGGAAAGCGCTTTCTTGACATCTTCTTTCGAGGTGATGGTGCGGGGGTCTTTCTCCACTATCTCGAGAATGGCCTTGACAACCTCGTCAAAGTCGGTGCCATAGGCGAGAGAGATATTCCACGATATGCGGCGATAGCCCTGACGCGACCAGTTGTTGATGCTGCCGGTCGACAGGCCGCCGTTGGGAATTATTATCGTCTTATTGTCGGGCGTGCAGATTATGGTGTGGAAAATCTGTATCTCGGTCACTGTGCCGGCATAACCCTGCGCTTCGATATAGTCGCCTATCCGGTAGGGTTTGAGCAGCAGAATCAGCACACCTCCGGCAAAGTTCTGGAGGGTGCCGCTCAGAGCCATACCTACCGCCACGCCGGCCGAGGCAAAGATGGCAAGGAACGAGGTGGTGTTAATGCCGAGAATGCCTATTACGGTGACGGTCAGGATGAAATAAAGCACTATCCTTATCATGCTCAGCACAAATGTGGTGAGCGACTGATCAACATTGCGCTTTATCAACACGCGCGACACCAGTTTGTAGAGCTTGTTGATGATAAACTTGCCCGCATAGAACACCGCTATGGCGATGGCAACGTGTATCACAAAGTCTACTGAAATCTGCGCCAGTTTGTTGAGCAGCTCCACGAATGTCAGTCCTTTAAACTGCTCAAGGTCGCCGGCAAGCTTTGTGGTGTCGATCTGTTCAGGATTAACGACAGGAAACTCGGTCTGTAACAGTAGCATGATATGGATTTATAATCAGGGCTGAAGTGAGGGATTGAGGCTTACCACGTCTTTATACCACAGGGTTTTGTTATAGCCCTTGGTGAAGCTGTCCTCATATCTGTGAAGAATGTAGCAACCCAGGCCTCCGTATTTGGAGGTGTCGAGCGAGCCGTAATAGGGTGTCGAGGCGTGATAGATCACGGTTTTGGCATAGGCCTCGTTCCACTTCGCTATGAGTGCCGGGTCAACGTCGAGATTACGTATATAGTCGGGCATATCATAGGTCTCGTCATAATAGAGACGATAGGTGATGGGATTGTAGTTGGGGGCCGGAAGCGCTCCGGTGAGCATGATGTTGCGTGTGGCCTCGGCAAGCTCGTTGAGAGCGGCAGTGTTGATGACCGAAATGGTGCATGCCTTATAGGGAGCGTTGCCGCTCTGATAGTAGTTGTAAGTGTTTTGAGCGGCTTTCACCAGATCGAGCTCAGGGGCGAAAAACACCGGCAGGTTATAGTCATATCTCATGCCGTAGACTGTGGTTTCGGTGCCTGAGGCAACTATAACGGGGGTCACATCGCGAAGCTCATAGGCGGTTTCGACATTTCCCATCAGGCAGGCGTCGAAATATATAAACGACGGGCTGAAAGGCTTGAGGGCGGTGGCGAGATCGCTTATGTCCATTTTCACCTTGCCATCCTCGCCAAACGACAGCGGCATTACCTCCTCGCCGAGACGCGACAACGGATTGGAAGAAGAGCGCGATTTACCCGCTTCGATCCATCCCGTGCCGTGACTCCAGAGCACCAGGCCGTAATCTTTGGCCGGAGCATAGGTTATCACATCGGCAAATACTTCATGAAATCTCTCTACCGAGAGGGTTGAGATGTCGGTTGAATAGGTCTTATGGATTATCTCCCCGTTTTTGGTAAGTTCGATAAGGGTGGGGGCTTCACCGCCATAGGGAGCGTGATAGACGAGCAGTCGGCCTCCCTGAAGGGCGTTGTTGGCCACGCCTGCTTTCATCTCGTCGAGGTCAAACTCGTCATAGTCATATTGGCCGAGTGAGTTGTTGGCCGCCATATATATCAGCACTGTGCGGTGGGGAGTCAGCTCAGGTTCGGGCTTATCTTTATGACAAGCTGCGACGGCAAGCAATACGGGTAATATAAATAAAAATCTGAGGAGTATTCTTTTCATAGTGTCTTAATAGAGATAAACAAAATGGGGAAAGTCAAAACATGGCTTTCCTCCATAAATATAAATGGTAAAAAGTGCCGAATATTGCATTGACCCGAAGGTTTTTTTCAATTTTCGGCCTTGTGTGCGTTGCTGACGATATAATCCTTTACCTCCTGGAAGAGCTTGGTGGCGAAAACAAATTCGTCGAGGGCTTTTGTGGCGGTATGGAAGATGGTCTGCTTGTCGCCGACCCATTCGCGGTAACCCTTGTTGATGAAGATGATGTTTTCACCTATGCCGAGCACCGAGTTCATGTCGTGGGTGTTGATGATGGTGGTAATGTCATATTCATGAGTGATGTCGCTCAGCAGCTCGTCGATCACTATCGAGGTGCGGGGGTCGAGGCCTGAGTTGGGCTCGTCGCAGAACAGGTATTTGGGATTGAGGGCTATGGCGCGGGCAATAGCCACACGTTTCTGCATACCTCCCGAAATCTCGGAGGGGTATTTATGGTCGGCCCCCTTGAGATTGACGCGTTCAAGACAGAACTGTGCCCTCTCTTTCTGCTGGGCCGGAGTCATGTCGGTAAACATCATCAGGGGAAACATAACATTTTCAAGCACGGTCTCGGAGTCGAACAGCGCCGAGCCCTGAAACAGCATACCGATTTCCTTGCGCAACTCCTTGATCTGGTCGACGGTCATGGAGAGAAGGTCGCGCCCGTCATAGAGAATTTCTCCGCTATCGGGGCGCATGAGGCCAACGATCGATTTCATAAGCACCGTTTTGCCCGATCCGCTCTGACCTATGATCAGGTTGGTTTTGCCGGTGTGGAATGTGGCGCTTACGTCGTGGAGCACCGTGCGCCCGTCGTCAAACGACTTGGTGATATTCTTAACCTCGATCATTGCAGCAGTAATTTGGTGAGTATCACATCGGCGAGGAGTATGAGAATCGAGCTGGCAACCACCGCGTTGGTCGAAGCCTTGCCCACTTCGAGCGCTCCGCCTTTAACATAATAGCCGTAGAACGACGCTACCGACGCTATGATATAGGCAAACACAAAACTCTTTATGAAGCCATACCACACATACCATTCGTTGAAGTAAGCCTGCAGGCCGTAAATATACTTGCTCACCGAGATAATGTCGGTAAACAGAGCCACGAAATAGCCGCCCACCATAGAGGTGAAGATACAGAGAGCCACCAGCACAGGCATGAAGAGAAGAAAGCCGACCACTTTGGGGAGCACGAGGAAGTTGGCCGAGTTGACACCCATTATGTCGAGGGCGTCGATCTGTTCGGTTGCCCTCATAGTGCCGATTTCAGAGGCGATGTTCGAACCTACCTTGCCGGCGAGAATCAGACACAGAATCGAGTTGGAGAACTCGAGCAACACAATGTCGCGGGTGGCGAGACCTACCGAATAGGCGGGGATGAGGGGGTTGGAGGTGTTGAGTTTCATCTGAATGGTGATAACCGCACCTATAAATAGTGAAATCACTATCACAAGAGGGATGGAGTCAACGCCAAGCTTTGAAATCTCAAGCACCGTGCGTCGGAAAAACACACGCCAGCGGTCGGGGGCGGTAAACACCCTTTTCATAAACAGCCAGTAGCGGCCGAAAGTAACGAGCGAGCTTGTTATCAACATAATCTTAGACTGAGAAGGGAGGCGCAAATAGAGTGAGAACAGCCTGAAAGAGCTGAAATTGCTGCAAAGTTAGCAGTTTTTTTTCAACCGTGATTGCCCTGTTTGGCGA
>JAIDXU010000346.1 GCA_029058455.1 Paramuribaculum sp. | reverse complement strand
CATCAGATAGTTGCGGGCAATCTTCTGATTGAGCTCCGCGCTCTGCTGAGGATCGACATTCTTGATAAATCTGGCCGGCGCACCGCCCCACATTTCATTAGGACCGATCTTTGTGCGGCTGAGCACCACCGAGCCGGCAGCCACAAGCGCGCCCTCGCCCACCTCGGCGTCGTCCATCACCACGGCACCCATTCCGATCAGGGCAAGATTGCGTATCTTGCAGCCATGGAGTGTAACATTATGACCTATCGACACGTCATCACCTATTTCAATAGTGCTTTTCTGATACAGCGTGTGGAGCACGGTGCCATCCTGAATATTCACCCGGTTACCGATGCGAATACTGTTCACATCACCACGCAGCACGGTGTTAAACCATATCGAGCACTCGTCGCCCATCTCAACATCGCCGATCACCGAAGCGTTTTCAGCGAGAAAACAGTCGCGGCCAATTTTGGGCGTAATGCCGCGCAAAGGAATTATTAAAGCCATTTATATTTAGATTTTTATATTCATTCTACATGACCGCATTTGGCGCGGAGCCAGCAACATTCCGCTTCATCGAGATAAGGAGAGAGAGCTGAATAGACACGATCATGATATTCATTAATCCACGCAATTTCATCCTTATTCAGCAGCGAACTGTCAACCGCCGAGAGGTCATAAGGGAAAAGAGTCACAGACTCAAAGCATAAAAACTCGCCATACTCCTCATTAGAGAACGCGGGAACAGTAAGCAGCAGATTTTCAGTTCTGATTCCATATCGCCCGGCGCGATATATTCCCGGCTCATCAGAAGTAAGCATACCCGGAAGAAGCGCCACCGGATTTTCCTGAAGGCGAATACTCTGCGGCCCCTCATGCACATTAAGACATTGCCCCACACCATGACCTGTGCCGTGAAGATAAGTCAGACCATAGCGCCACATATCCGCGCGAGCAAGCACATCAAGCTGCGCACCGCGAGTTCCGACAGGAAAGACAGCGCGCGCCAGATCAACATGCCCTTTAAGCACAAGCGTAAAATCGCGCTTCATCTCCTTAGTCAACGGCCCGAGAGCTATAGTGCGAGTTATATCGGTAGTGCCGTCGAGATAGGTAGCCCCGCTGTCAACAAGCAGAAAGCCCTCCGGCCGGAGCACAGCTGCAGTCGATGGTTCTGCAGTGTAATGCACCACGGCGCCATTCGCCCCATAACCGGCGATAGTATCAAAACTCAGCTCCAGAAACAGAGGCTGCCCGCTGCGATACCGTTCAAGTATTTCCGCAACATCTATTTCCGTGAGACGCTCTCCGGCCCCCATACGGCGCTCAAGCTCCATAAAGCCTTTCACCAGAGCCACACCGTCTTTAATATGAGCATTCTTAATACCCTCTACCTGAACGGGATTCTTCACACTTTTCCATAACCCGACAGGCGACTGAAGCTCCACCGCTCTATCAGAAAGCATCTCCATAAATATAAGCGAAGCCGTTGATGGATCAACCATAACCTTCTTTCCGGCTACCGCTTCATCAATCGAAGATGCAGCCGTGAGATAAGGACTCACCTTCACGTTAAGTTTCGCGAGATAGGCCTCCATCTCAGGCGTGAGCTTTTGAGGATCAACATATAGAATCGCCTCTTTCTCATCTACATATAAATAGGAGATGGCCACAGGGCTGCACCTCACGTCATTAGATCTTATATTGAGCAGCCATGCTATCTCAGACAGCTCAGCTATCAACACGGCCTCACATCCGGCCTCAGTCATCGCCCCTCTGAGACGGGCAAGCTTACTACCGGCCGATTCGCCGGCAAACTCCTCGGGGTGAACAAACAGCTTGTCAGAAGGCAAGCCGGGGCGATCTTTCCAAATCTCCGCAAACGGATCTGCGATAGACACAAGCTCAATACCCGCAGCAGAAAACTCATTCCGCATTTCAACAGCCGATTTGTAGGAACACAGCAAGCCATCGATTCCCACACGCTTTATTGCTTCATGATGAGCCAATATATAATCGGTCAGCGATGGAACACCGGGCTTGCCCTCTTCCATCACCACAATACCCGACTCATCGAGTTGCTTATGAGCCTGAAGCCAATAGCGGGAATCGACCCACACACAGGTTTCCTCAGGCGTAACAAAGCATTTTGCAGCCGAGCCGCTGAAACCGGTAAGCCACCTAAGCGACTTCCAGAACGAAGCCACATACTCGCTGCCGTGAGGATCAGCCAAAGGCACGATAACCGCATCAAGAGCATTAGCGCGCATCCATTGGCGCAGCTCCCCTATTCTCTCATTATAGATTGTAGACATATCTTTCAGAAAAAATAATCATCTCAAGACTTCCAATCGGAACAATTCCGATTAGCCCCACAAAGATAGCAAAAATCACAAAACAAAACAACCTTCCGATATCATACTCTTATCGCGACATCATGCGCCCGACATGAGAGAATTTCCAAATATAATACAATATAATAAGGTGTAGATTCGTTAAATCAGCACCCG
>JAIDXU010000345.1:6839-9948 GCA_029058455.1 Paramuribaculum sp. | reverse complement strand
TTTGTGGCCGGCGGTTATGACACCGACCTGCAATATGGCCGCACGCTCACACTCGAGGAAATGCACTGGATTACCCGTGACCCGTGGCCAGACGATTGCAACTCGGTTGAAATAGCATTTAAAAATCGCCACACTCCCGCCTTTCTCCCCGGCCGCCTGACTCGGGTGAAACCGGGCCGCTACATTATCGAGAGCGGCGAGAAGGTTCAAGGTATTGCGCCGGGTCAGTTTGCCGTAGTCTATACCCCCGACTGCAAAATCTGTCTCGGAAGCGGTATCATTACTCTGCCTCATCCCGGCTCGACACCCGCAGTCAACTCCTCTTCACTGATAATATAATCTCTCCCCTACCCTTACGAAATGTCTAATCAAAGAGTTAAACTGACAGTTTTAGGTATTTCCTACAAGGAAATCAAATCGGGAGCCTATGCCTTGATTCTCAAGCAGGCCGACGGTCCATATCATATTCCGGTGGTAATTGGAGCCGCCGAAGCCCAGTCGATAGCCATGCGCATGGAAAATGTGGTCACTCCCCGCCCGCTCACCCACGATCTTTTCGTGAGTTTCTCCCATGCTTTCGGCGTAAGACTCAAAGAGGTGTTTATCTATAAGTTTGAAGACGGAGTTTTTTCGTCAGAACTCACTTTCAGCGATGGCAAAAGCGAAGTGATGATCGACTCGCGCACCTCCGACGCCATAGCGATAGCCATGCGCACCGGCGCCCCAATCTTCACCACCCGCGAAATAGTAGAAGAAACCGGCTTCATGCTCGAACAGGTGCCCGACTCCGACAACGCTTCTTCCCCCGACCCGACTCCCGCCGATCCCTTTGCCGGAGAAACCGACGACTCATCTCCCCTGCCCGAACCGAAGCCTGAGAACATGACTGTGGAGGAACTCGAGCGAACCCTCAACCAACTCATCGAAAACGAGCAATATGAGGAAGCCTCCCGCATCAGCGCCATTCTCAAGCGCAAACGCAACCCCGACAATCAGCAATAAATCATAACCGAATCATATCACGTTTCATCTCATCAACCAGTCATGCTTAACACCAATACCATAAAAATCAAGCTCGCCGCGATGAACTTTCTCGAGTTTGCCGTGTGGGGCGCCTATCTCACCTCTCTCGGAATCTATCTCGCCGGCTCAGGTCTCGGTGACAAGATTTATTGGTTTTATACCGTTCAGGGCATAGTGTCGATTTTCATGCCTGCCATTGTGGGTATCGTGGCCGACCGCTGGATTCCCGCTCAGAAAATGCTTTCTCTCTGCCAGCTTATAGCGGGTCTGTTTATGGGTGCCGCCGCCCTTTACTGTAATTCGGCCGGCGGCAATGTGGAGTTTGGCCCGCTCTTCACCCTCTATACCGTGTCGGTGGCGTTCTTTATGCCTACGATCGGCCTTGCCAATTCAGTGGCCTATTCCGCTCTCACCGGTCATGGCCTCGACACCGTGAAGCACTTCCCACCCATCAGAGTATTCGGCACCGTCGGCTTCATAGCCTCGATGTTGCTCACCAACTTCCTCCCCATCGACGGCATTTCAATGCAGAAAACCTGCTGGCAGCTCCTGTCATCAGGCATATTCAGCATCATCCTCGCCGCCTATGCCCTCACAATGCCTCAGTGCAGAATCAACCGTAGCGCCTCGACTTCGATGGTCGACGCATTTGGCTTAAGAGCTTTCGCCCTCTTCAAGCAGAAGAAAATGGCTATCTTCTTTATCTTCTCAATGTTGCTCGGCGTTTCTCTCCAGATCACCAACAGCTACGGCACCACTTTTATTCAGGCTTTTGAAAGCGTGGCCGAATATGCTTCGACATGGGGCGCTCAGAATGCCACAGCTCTTATCTCCCTTTCTCAGATCAGCGAAACCCTCTGTATTCTTCTGATTCCTTTCTTCCTCAAACGATTCGGCATTAAGGGCGTAATGCTTATCGCAATGCTCGGCTGGGTGTTGAGATTCGGATTCTTCAGCCTCGGCAATCCCGGCTCGGGAGTATGGCTTTTCATCCTTTCGATGATAGTCTACGGAGTTGCCTTTGACTTCTTCAATATCTCGGGTTCGCTTTATGTCGACCTCCAGACCTCACCCGAACAGCGCAGCAGCGCGCAGGGTCTCTTCATGCTAATGACCAACGGCATCGGTGCCACAATCGGCACACTGGCAGCCGGCCAGGTTGTGAACTACTATGTGTATGCACGCACCACCCCCGAGCTTCAGATCGAAGGCTGGCATACCTCCTGGGGCATTTTCGCCGCCTATGCCGCAGTGGTGATGATTCTGTTCTGGCTCATATTCCGCGACAACAGCGCCAAGCCTAAGCACAAGGATATAGTTGAAGCTGAAAAAACTGCCGAAACCGCAATCTAATCCCCTCCGGTCATGATACAATTTCACGCGCCCGACATCACCACCACCCTCTCGCTTCCCGAAAGCGACTCTGCTCATGCCGTAAGAGTGCTGAGGCTCACCGAGGGAGATGAGATTCAGGTGATTGATGGCCGAGGCACCTCCTATCTCTGCCGCATAACGGTGGCCGACCGCAAAAAAACGTGTGTGGAGATACTGTCCTCCACCCCCATGCCGCTCCCGTGGGCGCAGCAGATAGTGGTTGGCGTGGCGCCGACCAAACATCTCGACCGCATGGAATGGATGGTGGAAAAGCTCACCGAGATTGGCGTTAACCGCATTATACCGCTGCTTTGCCGCCATTCCGAACGCCGCGAGCTAAAGACCGAGCGCCTCGAAAAAATAGCGGTATCAGCAATGAAACAATCGCTCAAAGGTGTTCTTCCGGTAATCAGTCCAATGACTCCCCTCCCCAAAGTCATCGACGATTTCGCCTCATTCAACCGCTATATGGCATACTGCCACAAAGATCTGCCGCGCAGACTCCTTGCCTCGACCTACCGACCCGGCAAAGATTCCATAATACTTATAGGACCCGAAGGAGATTTCGACCCCGAGGAGATAGCGCCCGCACTTGATAAAGGCTGGCTGCCGGTATCGCTCGGCCCCTGCCGTCTGCGCACCGAGACCGCCGCAATAGTCGCCGACGACACATTTCATATTCTTGACCAAGCTAATTCAACCGACCTATGTA
>JAIDXU010000345.1:0-6829 GCA_029058455.1 Paramuribaculum sp. | reverse complement strand
TCCCCCGAAATTCGACACAAAAATACTTACCCCCACCTCCGAAAACTTCTTTCTTCTTGCCGGCCCGTGCGTAATCGAGGGCGAAAAAATGGCTCTCGATATTGCCGAGACCATTCTCCGCGTAACTACCGAGCTTGAAATTAAGTTTGTGTTCAAAGGCTCCTACCGCAAGGCCAACCGCTCACGTCTCGATTCGTTTACCGGCATAGGCGATGAGAAAGCTTTGAAGATTCTCCGCAAGGTGAAGGAGGAATTCGGTGTGCCGGTGGTGACCGATATTCATCTGCCCGACGAAGCGGCTATGGCTGCCGAATATGTCGATGTGCTGCAGATTCCCGCTTTCCTTTGCCGTCAGACCGATCTGCTCACAGCCGCAGCTGCTACCGGCAAGGCTGTCAACATCAAGAAAGGCCAATTCCTTTCGCCCGAGTCAATGCAGTTTGCAGTAGAGAAAGTGAGACAGGCCGGAGCCGACGATATAGCCCTCACAGAGCGCGGCACAACTTTCGGCTATCAGGATCTCGTGGTTGACTTTCGCGGAGTGCCCGTAATGCGTCAATATGCCCCGGTGATTGTCGACATCACACATTCGCTCCAGCAACCCAATCAGGCGGCAGGTGTGACCGGTGGCCGCCCCGAGCTGATCGAAACAATCGCCCGTGCCGCCATCGCAACAGGAAGCGACGGAATTTTCCTCGAAACACATCCCGAGCCGGCCAAAGCCAAGAGCGACGGAGCCAACATGCTGCCCCTCGATCTTCTCCCCAAACTGCTGTCTAATCTCTCAAGCCTGCGAAAATGCGTCACTTCTCTTATCTGATCGCGCTTCTCGGGCTGTATATGCTGCCTCTTTTAACGGCGGCTCAGACCCAAGAGGATATTTCCGATGATATTATCGCTACTTATAGCGAGATGATCGCCGCCAAACCCCAAAGCGCCGATCTCTATGTGTCAAGAGCCACCGAATATATCTCGCGAGGCTTGCTCATGCCCGCCGCCGAAGATCTCCGCACGGCTCTCAAAGTATGTAACAAGAGCGACAAACCGCTCATGTTTGAAATACTTGTTCGTCTCGCCGACATCGAGGAGCAGCAGTTTGACTATGCCTCGGCTCTCTCGCGGCTCAATCAGGCGGTGGAACTCTATCCGGAGGTGCCTTCGGTGATCAACTCACGCGCGAAGCTCGAAACCACAATGGGCAACTATGACGCCGCCCGCACCGACTATATGCGACTGCGCAAACTCAATCCGCGCAACATAACGCCATTCTTCGGACTTGCAAAGCTCGCCGCCCTGCAGAATGACAGCGAAACCGCCCACTCATATATAAATCAAGCCTACGGGCTTATGCCCAACGCTTCGGCCACATATATCGGACATGGCGAAGTACTTGAGATTTTGGGTCGTAAAAACGAAGCGATAGCCCAATATATCAATGCGCTCGCAACCGGTGATGCCGAGTCGGGCAACGCACTCCACAAAATCGAAACTCTCTCGCAAGAAAATTTCCCGGAGGTAAAGGAGGCATTCGACAAAGCCATCCAGAAAGCTCCTACCGCCGGAATGTTATATTATTTCCGAGGCGCGTTGTCTCAGGCTCACAACCGCCATACCGAGGCGCTTCGCGACTTCAACCACATCAACAACTCAGGCCCGTTTGCGGGTGGCGCGCTTAACGAGACCATCGCCGAATCGCTCATAGCTCTCAACCGCCCCGCCGAGGCCAAAGAATTGCTCAACACCACTTCGCCGAGATTTCGCGACGCTGTTTGGCACAACACCATGTCTCAGGCCATGCTCGACCTCAACATGGCCGACAGTGCCGTTGTCGAGACCGACAAAGCCCTCCAACTCTCTCCCAACATGGCCGACGCCATGATCTCCCGCTCCAGAGCACTCATAGCACTCGGTGACAAGCCGGGCGCTCAGGCCGCCATTTCCGAAGCCATACTTACCAACCCCAACATTCCTGAAGCCTATTTCATCAAGGCCTCGCTTATGGCCAATCCCGAGTCAACGTTGCGGGAGCTGCTTGAGCTCGATTATTCTCCCACCGACCCCTCGTCGCTGCGCGGATTCGCACTTCTCGCCCTGAAGCAGGAAGCTCAGGCCGACGGCTGGATCGGCGGCATAACTCTCCACGGCAATGACTCCGACGGCAGTGCCTCATATATAGCCGCATGTTATTATGCGCAGCGGGGCGACAAGGACAAATCAGCCAAGTTTCTCGAGCGTGCAAAGGCTGCCGGTTACGACAATCCCCGCTCGATAACCACCGACACCACCCCTTATATTTCGCTCAACAATACGGCCAATTAATCTTATAGCCGGCGCAGATCGATCGTAAGACCCTCGTTGGCGGCGACACTGTCGGGAAACACCGACATCGCCTCATCCAACAGGGGCTGGGAATCCTTATATCTCTTGGAATAATGGCCTATGACAAGTTTCTTGGCCTGTGCCTCTCGAGCCACGGTAGCGGCGTCAAGAGCGGTTGAATGACCACGCTCCCGCGCCTTAACCCGGCAATCGTCAAGATAGGTAGCCTCATGATATATCACATCAATTCCCTTAACCGCCGACACCACGCGCGGGTCAAATCTCGTGTCGCTGCAATATGCGTAGCTTGCCGAAGGACTCCCCTCGGTTGTGAGATGTGCATTAGGTATAACCGTGCCGTCAGGCTTCATGAAGTCAGCGCCGGCCTTAATGCTGTTGCGCAAATAATAAGGCACATGATGAAACTCCAGCATATCGCCGAGCAGTTTGCGGGGACGCGGACCCTCGATAAATTTGAAGCCGTAACACTCCACTCCGTGATAGAGCGGAAAGCTAACGACTTTGAGATTATCACTCTCGAAAATCGTGTTGTTGCCCGGAAGCAGCGGGAGTATCTTCACCTCAAAGCTCTTGTATTTGGTGAAGAAATCAAGCATTTCGGTAATGATTTGCACACCGCTCGACGGAACATGCACTCTAAGCGTATTGGCCGGATCACGATTGGTGAGGTCAAGAGTCGACACCAGTCCCGGCAATCCCAGCACATGGTCACCGTGCATGTGTGAAATCATGATGTCGGTGAGATGATTCACATTAAAACCATAGCGCATTAACTGAACCTGAGCGCCCTCGCCGCAGTCAATCATAAACAGCCGTTCCCTGAAATTCACAATCTGACTCGAAGGATAATGAAGCGTGGTGGGCTTGGCCGATCCACAGCCGAGTATTGTTACCTGAAATCTATCCATATCTCAGGCCTTTATCAATAGATCAGAGCGGAAGTCAGAGGCGCGAGTGTGCCCGAGATTTTTCCGTCGCTAACCTTATAGCTGTTGCCATAAACCTTATCGGCATAAGTTCCGGCGGGAAGTGTGGTGGGAAGAGTGAATTTCTGCTGTTTATTTGACATGTTGATCAATGCCACGCCTTTGTCGCCGCGGGCCACCTCTACTACCTGACCACCCTTGTTGGTGACAACGGTTTCAGGCAATCCGGCCATTTCGTGACGGAATTTGTTGACAGCCACAACCTCGGGATGACGGAACTCATCATTTCCTTTCGGGCCGACGAGATTATTGCCCCATAGATTTTCGCGGCTACTTCCGGCGGGACGGCTGAAAAACAGAGGGTTGCCGCCGTTGCGGGCGGTGAGAAACACCCAACCCATTCTTATCTGATCGTCGGTCAGGCCGGCCGATTCATGCTCGTTGCAATAGGTATCGTGGCTCTCGACCCATGTCACAAGACGCTTGGGCGACGCGGGATGATGCCATGAGTCGAGATCGTCGGCGAGATAGCTGCCGGCGGCAAGCGCGTTGCGCAGCGCGTGACCATAGGAAGAAGCGGTGAGATCGACATACTCCGAATATTCAAGCTCCTTGACATTTTTATCCTGAAGCACCTCGCCATAGATAAAAATACTGTCGGGCATGAGCATCGACAATCCCTTGACCGCCTCCATGCCGGTAGCCACCGGCCAGAAATTATTGGTAAGCCCGGCGGCCTCGACCGCGGGATCAAGCGGATCGCTCGGCAGACCGATATGTTTGGCGGTGTCATATCTGAAACCTCGTGCGCCGAGGTTGATCAGATCGTTGACATACTGCATGTAATAGTATTGAAAATCGGGATTCTCGGTATTTACGTCAGGCAGGCCGCCCATCTCGCCGGTGGTACACTCCATGCGGTCGTTCCATTGCGTTATGGGAGTAAGGCCGTTGGCGTGATAGAGCTTGTCGCTGCCACCTGCCGCAGCAATCAGATCGGGAGTCACAGCCGAGCGATCGATGGCGGTGTGGTTGGGAAGCACATCTACTATCACCTTCACCCCGTATGCACGGGCCGAGTCACACATCGCCTTAAAACTGTTTCGGTCGCCCAACAGATAGTTACCTATCTTCCAGTCGATAGGCTGATAATAATAATACCATTTTCCGGTCACCTCATCGCCCGGCTCCGAAAACAGCGCTTTGCCGCCGTTTTCACCCACATAGCAGGTATTGGCGGGAGAAGTCTGCACGAAATCATATCCGGCCGCCGCTATATCGGCCATATTGGCGGCAATAGTGTCGAAGCTCCACGACCATGCGTGGAGAATTGTAGCGTCGGTAGTGTTTTGAGTAGCGAGAGTGCGTGCCCCGCAATTAAACGAAACCGCGGCGACCGCAACGGCGGCTATGAGCGAAAATGTTTTCATGTTAAGCATAATAAAATTTGTCTGCGGAAAGATCCGCAGACAAATTTACAAAAAAACACTGTTCCGACACTTCTGTCATATAATATATTTTTCTAATTATTCGGCGTTTTTCTGCAGCCACTCCGTGCGCACCGCGTCGGGAAGATGACTAACGGTGAAATCGGAGAAAGTCACGTTAAAGCCGTCGCCGTCGGGACATGCACCCATCATGCCTACTTTAACCGGTCGATTGGCCTCCATCCATGCGTTGCGCATCATCACATATTCCTTGTCGTCAAACGAATAGAAGATCTCTATGGCGTCGCGGCGTCTCACGGCCTTGATCCAGATTGCTTCAACCTTACGGTCAAGAGCTATCACGCTCCAATCAGAAGTTTTGTGAGTAACCACGGTGCTGAGATTATATTTACCGTCAACAAACTCTATTCCGGTTTTAATATAATTCTCATGATCTATGCGAATCATCATGCCGGCCTGATCGAAGCGCACCTTATAGTCACCCGAAATCTTGACCTTGGCCTCAAATTCGCCGCCATATTCGGCGTAATAGAACGGCGCGTCATCGACCGTAAAGCCATAGTGAGAAATTCTCCAGTAGTCGCTCTTGGGAGTTACAAACATCGACAGCTTGCCATCCTTGATATTCCATTGAGCCGGTTCATTAAACCAATTCATTTTATCAAGAGTCTGAGCCATCATCGACTGACCCAACACAGCGGCAACCGCCACAATAAGATATTTCAGTTTCATGCGTTAGAAGTTGTTATATGATGTTTAAATAACCGGTGTTTTAATTAACTTTGCAAAGTTAAATCCTATATTATAAACCTGCAATGGCTAAAAATAACCATTTTGAGAAGCTTGATCAACTTCTACACTCTCAAAACTCCGACTCAGAGGCTATAAACAAGGTCTCCATATTTCAGTATGCCGAAACGTTGTCGCAAATCGAGGGTGCATTGGTTGTGGTCAGCGATCTGACCAACGACACAAGCCATATCTTCAACAATGGTTTTGCCAAAAGACTGGGTCTAAACGACTACTCTTCTGAAAACTCCATTTGGGAGAAGATGATTCTCTCGATGATGTCAGAGCAGGAGCAGGATGAAAAATTCATTGCCGAGCTACGCTTCTTCCATTATCTGCGCAATCTGCCGAAGCGTCATAGGTCGGAATACTATCTGCTGTCGAAGTTGCGGTTTAAAGATTCAATCGACGTTCTTCACCGAATGTATTATCTCTATGACGAAGCTCTGGAATCCGTGTGCTATGCAATATGCATTTATAGTCCGCTTGTGTTTGATTTCCCCGGCAAAAGTTATGTTGTCAACTCCATATCGGGCATGAAAGAGGAACTGACAGATCTTTCAAACAACACCATAATCAGTAAACGCGAGCGCCAGATTCTTCAACTCATATCCTCAGGCATGAAGAGCGTTGACATTGCCGAGGCCCTCAACATCAGCAAAAACACCGTGAGTCGTCACCGTCAGGAAATCCTCTCAAAACTCCATGTAAAAAACTCAATCGAAGCCTGCCGCCTGGCCAAATCAATGGCCCTGATCTAAACAACGGAGCTGTGCCGGAATTGACACAGCTCCATAAAAATCTGTATAAATTATCACCATAATTCGGTTTTATACTGTTCACCGCTGATATATCTCTTGTCGGTGTCAAGAATCACCTTGCCGAGATCGTTTGAGTAGCCCTCCGCAATATTCTTTTTTTGCTTGTCAGAAAGAGGAGTATGTGCCTCGTCAAGTTGCAGGAAATAGGATGACGCCGAGAGCAGGTCGAGCAATCTATCAGGCACATTGGTCATTACCTTGCTCAACTTCTCCTTGGTCTGCGCTTTCCACTCAGCCACCGGTGTGTCGCCAATCGGCTCTATACCAACAGGCACATTCTTTATAATTTTAGTTGTAAGCTGATTGGGCGTCACAAACGGATAGAAATCCAACAGGCTATCATAATCTATAACGTTGAGGAAGCTGTAATATTCCAGCGGAGGGAGATCGCGGTTACCATCTGGCGCCCATCTCTCGCGGGTCTTGTTATAATCCAAAAAATATTCTGCATAAATATAATTCCTCAAATTGTTTTCATAACGAGCTACAGCTTCCTCTTCCTCTT
>JAIDXU010000344.1 GCA_029058455.1 Paramuribaculum sp. | reverse complement strand
TCGATCCTAATCTTATTGTCGTAATCACATCTTCCCATCCCAATTTCCCCGCCCATATCCGCGCCGCCCGACAGTCGCTTTCAGCCCGGGGCTTCAACAATCCCATAATAGTTAAGCGCACTTTCACTCCCGACTGTGATGTTGACCGGGTGACTGTCGACGCCTCCATCGACCTCGGCAGCCTGTTGCTCGACGGCGTGGCCGACGGCATTATGATCGAAGCACCGGCTCTAAGCGCGGAGGCTGCCGCCGAACTCGCCTTTACCATACTTCAGGCAACACGACGCCGCATCACCGCCACCGAATATATATCTTGTCCCGGCTGTGGCCGCACTCTCTTCGACCTGCCCGCCACCCTTGCTAAAGTCAAAGAGGCCACCGCAGGACTCAAAGGTCTGAAAATAGGAGTAATGGGGTGTGTCGTAAACGGTCCGGGCGAGATGGCCGACGCCGATTACGGATATGTGGGTGCCGCAGCCGGCCATGTCAGTCTATACAAAGGTAAGGTCTGCATTGCCAAAAACATACCCGAAAGCGAAGCACCACAACGGCTTGTGGAATTTATCAAAGCCGACCGCCAATGAGCCTTCTTTCGCATGAAGCATATATGGCGAGGGCGCTTGAACTTGCAGTTCACGGTCGCAACCGTGCCCATCCTAATCCGGTGGTGGGTGCGGTGATTGTCGACCCCTCGGGACGCATAATCGGCGAAGGTTATCATCGCGCTTGCGGAGGCCCACATGCCGAGGTCAACGCCATGCGCTCGGTAAACGAAGCCGACCTTCATCTCATTAATAAAAGCACAATCTATGTCACCCTCGAGCCTTGCGCTCATCAGGGGCGCACCCCCTCATGCGCCAAAATGCTTGTTGAGAAAGGCATAGGGCGTGTGGTGGTAGGTGCCGGCGATCCATTTCCCAAAGTAAGCGGCAAAGGTATAGCCATATTGCGCGAAGCCGGAATACCGGTTATAGAAGGAGTCCTGGAACAGCAATGCAAGGCGGTTAACCTGCCCTTTATCACTTCTCAGATTTCCCCTTACCCGTATATCACGCTCAAATGGGCTCAGAGTGCCGACGGCTTTCTCGACCGCGAACGCACTCCCGACATCCCCGCACCATTAAAAATCTCGACACGGCTGTCATCGCTCGCTGTCGACAGGCTGAGAGCTGAAAACGACGGCATAATGGTAGGTTCGGGCACAGTGATTGCCGACAATCCGCGGCTCGGGTTGAGAGAATGGCACGGCAAACCGCCGGTCAAGATAGTGCTTGACCGCCGAGGCCGGGTAGATCAATCGGCACAACTGTTTGAGCAGGGAGATATTATATGGATCACCTCAAGCCCCGCGCAACCGGTCAGACCGGGAATAAGAATACTGACCGTTTCACCTCATGAACCTCTCGACCGTATCGTGAGCTGTTTGCGTGACGAAGGCATAAGCACCCTCCTTGTCGAAGGTGGCTCGGAGCTTCTCACATCGCTGATTGATTTAGGGTTATGGCATGAAGCGAGAGTCGAAACCGCCTCCTTTGCCACGGGCGGCAAAGGCCGAGGATCTGTAAACTTATCTTCCGCCATAATGACCGATTCCTATAAAATCGACGGCAACCTCATTTCCCACTACATCAATTCCGCACCCCTCCTATGACCTGACCCGGTCATTATCCCCTCCCGTAACCAAATTTCCACATTCCAATGACCGGGAATTGACGTGACAACTGATCGCATTAAGTCGCGATCACACTCTGTCGCGGGGCAAAATCAGTTAGTTCAGGCCACATTATCACCAATTTTAACTATTAGAGGTCAATTATTAAAAAATTTGTTGCTAACTTTGCGCGATAATATGCACTTGACCCCACAATATGAAAAAGCTATTCACGCTAAATATCGCATTACTGCTCATAATTTCAATGTTTGTCGGCTCCTGTAACTCAGATGACAGCGATGAAATTTATGAACAATTTACATATACCAATGTTTCGGTGTTGTCGTTCAAACTCAGGAAAAACGACTCTGTGTTGAGAAATATCGACACGGTGTTTTTCTCCGTTGACCTTGACAACCGCCGCATATTCAACGCCGATTCGCTACCCAAAGGCACTAAGCTTAAAAGGTTTGTGGTAAACGCTACACTCCCCACCGTAAGCGAGGCGAAATTCTATTTCAACGACACTCTCAACAAGCCCGATTCGATTGACTATCTTAAGAAGCCAAACGACTCGATCAACTTTGCCAACGGTCCGGTGACACTTTTCCTCCGCTCCTATGACAATACCGTAACCGCCACCTATAAGGTTGAGATTCTTGTTCACAAAACAGAACCCGATTCCCTTATGTGGGATAGATTCGGTTCGCGCAACCTCCCCACCCTTCTCCAGGCTCCAACTTCGGCCGGATGTGTGGAACACAATGACGGTTTCTACTGTCTCACCGCCAACAACACTCTCGGCTGCATGGCCGTGGCTCATAATCCGGGCGATGAAAATTGGGCGATGACTCAGGTCACCCTTCCCGAAGGCACCATAGCTTCGACCCTCACCTCCTGCGGCAACTCGCTCTATCTGCTTGCCAACTCCACAATCTACCGCTCTGACGACGCAATCAGCTGGGTATCGACCGGAGTTAAAGCCAATCACATCTACGGCTCCTACGGCACAAAGCTTCTCGCCAATGTCAAAGCCGCTGACGGCACATGGCGTCAGATTGTTTATCCCGACATAGTCGATGCCGAGACAGCTCCCATGCTCCCGGAAGAATGTCCCGTGAGCGGCACTTCGCCCACCTTGACTTTCACATCCGACTGGGCGGCCGAGCCCACCACTACCTTTGTGGGAGGCAGAGATGCCAAGGGTAAGCTCACAGGCTCGTCATGGGCTTTTGACGGCACAACATGGACAGCTATATCCCTGACACCCTCAATGCCGAGAGAAGGGATGGTTCTGGTGCCTTATTTCGCATTCCGCAGCGAACAGTTCTGGATCATAAAGAAATATAGTGTGCTTCTCGCATTCTGCGGCACCAACGATAATGCCAAAGCCGAAAACACCGTTTATGTATCCTACGACCTCGGAGTGCATTGGGCAAAAGCCGCTACTCCTCTTCAGCTCCCCGGCTTCATAGCCCCCTACACCGGCATCACGCCCGTGGTTGGCCATGAGGAGCTTTTCTCCCGCTCCGGATCGGTGTGGAAAGAATATGCCCCCCTTCGTCTCCCGTCAATGACAAGCCGTTCTGACGACCGCCTCATCACCTCATGGGAATGTCCCTATATCTATCTCTTCGGCGGCAAAACTTCTGTTGGTTCACTCAACATGATTGTGTGGCGCGGAGTCATCAACCGTCTCACCTTCCAACCTCTCCAATAAACGCTAAGCCCCTCCCCAACCCCGATGTCAAAAACACTTCTTCAGGTTATATTGCGCATGACAGCGGTTGTCGCCCTCCTCGTGGCGTCAGCCTCTCCCGCCTATGCCGGCAAAGACCCTGAGGACTCATATAAATTTGACATAGGAGCATGGTTAGGCATGAGCGGCTATCTCGGTGACGCCAACCAGAGCAATCTCTATTCTCATCCCGGATTGGCGGCAGCACTTCAGGGTCGCTATCTCTTTAATGAACGCACCGCCATAAGAGCCCAGCTCACCATGCTTTCACTCAGCGGCAACACAGCCGACATGACCAACGTTCTGCCGATGGGTAAGAACTATGAGTTTAAATCATGGGCCACGTCGCTCGACTTCAGAGGTGAATTTAACTTCCTCCCCTATGGCATGGGAGAGACCTATCGACGCTTGCGCCGCGTTTCGCCCTATCTTGCTCTCGGCCTGGGACTCACCTTGAGCGGTTCAGACGGAAAAACCTTTGCGGCTTTCTCAATACCGATGAGCGCGGGAGTGAAATACAAGCCGTCGAAAAGGGTTAACCTCATGGCTGAATTTACGATGCGCAAAATATTCGGCGACCATCTCGACTCGGAGGAACTCGCCGACCTCACCACTATCAAAAGCTCTTTTGCCAAAAACACCGACTGGAGCTCGGCCATAACCATAGGCATTACCTATGAGTTCGGGCCAAGGTGTGTGGTGTGTAACCGAATTGATTGACCACTCTCCACTAAATATCCGTTAAGACCATGACTCAGACTTCCGCCATAAAACCCGCACCTCCACGCCATGTCGCCATAATAATGGATGGCAACGGCCGTTGGGCGCGCAGCCGCGGCCTTGACCGATCGGAGGGTCATGTGGCCGGAGTGAATACCGTGAGAAAAATCACCGAGGCAGCCTCTGAGGCCGGAGTGGAATATCTCACCTTATATACATTCTCGACCGAAAACTGGAACAGACCACAGGCCGAGGTTGATGCCCTCATGAACCTCATCGCCATAGCCATAGAGCGCGAGACTCCCGATCTGATTCGCAACAATGTGAAGCTCTCCATGATAGGCGAAATCGACAGAATGCCTCGTGAGGTGGTTGACCGTCTCAATAAGTGCATCGAGGAAACCTCCGGCTCAACCGGGTTGAATCTCGTGCTCGCTCTCAGCTACTCGGCGCGTTGGGAAATCACCAATGCGGCCCGCAAAATAGCCCGCGATGTAGCCGCCGGCAAACTCTCCCCCGACCAAATCAACGATTCTCTCTTCGCCTCATATCTCTCCACAGCCTCAATGCCCGATCCAGACCTTATTATCCGCACCGGCGGAAATATGCGTCTGAGCAACTTCCTGCTCTGGCAGGCCGCATATTCCGAGATTGCGGTGGTCGACGACTACTGGCCTGACTTCTCCAAGAGCCGCTTCCTGCAGTTGCTTGAGGATTTTTCAGGTCGCGAACGCCGTTTCGGGCTAACATCCCAGCAGATCAATTCCCTCTCCGACAATCAATAACCAACCTTCCACATTCCTTTCGCTAAAATTCGCTTATGCGTTGCCAATCATTAAATATCAAGCCCGTTAAGGCTCTCCTGACATTCTTGCTGATGGTGTGTATCTCCACAACCGCCGTCATAGCCCGGACTCCCGCCGACACAATTGTCAGTCCTAAAATCAACTTCGGCGGTATTCCTTCGGTCTATGAAATTGCCGGAGTTAAAGTCAACGGAGCCGACAACTATGAGGATCATGTGATTATCTCCTTCACCGGATTGAAACTCGGTGAGCGTGTCACCATTCCCGGCGAAGCAATAACCAACGCAGCCAAACGTCTTTGGAATCAGAAGCTGTTTTCAAACGTGCAGATCAATGTCGACACCATCGTTGGCAACAAAGCCTGGTTGTCGATCAATCTTCAGCCCCAGCCACGCATCTCCGCCATCAACTATAACGGAGTGAAAAAGAACGAGCGTCAGGATCTCGAGGAGCGACTCAGCCTTTTCAAAGGCAACATCATGACCGAAGAGGGACGCCGCCGCACTCAGGTAATCGCAAAAAAATATTACGAGGATAAAGGCTTCAAAAACGCCGATGTCAATATCGTGATTCATGAAGACCTCTCCGCAAAAAACAGCATTATCGTTGACATCGACGTTGACAAACACGATAAGGTGAAGGTTCACAAAATCTATATCGACGGCAACGAAGTGCTCTCCGACCGCAAGCTGAAACGAGTAATCAAGAAAACCAACGAAAATTCCGACATTCTCAACCTCTTCCGTCAAAAGAAGTTTGTGGAATCAGACTATGAGGATGACCTCAAACGTATTCTTGAAAAATATAACTCTATCGGCTATCGCGACGCGGCTATCGTGAGCGACAGCGTAGTGCCCTATAACGATAAGCAAGTTGACGTATATATCACCATTGACGAAGGCAAGAAATACTACATCAACAACATCAACTGGGTAGGCAACACCATCTATCCCACCGAGCAGCTCAACCGCATTCTCGACATCAAGCCCGGATCGGTCTACAACCAGACTCTTCTTGACAAACGTGTGGTTAAAGACGAAGATGCCGTCACTAATCTCTACCAGAACAACGGCTATCTGTTCTCATCGATCGTTCCTGTCGAAACCAACATCAACGGCGATTCAATCGACATTGAGCTGAGAGTGCTCGAAGGCCCGCAGGCTTCTATCAACAGAGTGGTTATCAACGGCAACGACCGCCTTTATGAAAAGGTCATAAGACGTGAGCTGAGAGTTCGCCCCGGCGCGCTCTACAACCGCGACGACATTATGCGCTCGGCGCGTGAAATAGCCCAGACAGGTCACTTCAACCCTGAGAACATGGATATTCATCCCGAAGCAAACGAAGATGACGGCACAGTGGATATCGTGTTCAATCTCGAATCGAAAGCCAACGACCAGGTGGAATTTTCACTCGGCTGGGGTCAGACCGGCATTATCGGTAAGATCGGCCTGAAGTTTACCAACTTCTCGATGAAAAACCTGTTCTATCCCTCCACCTACCGCGGACTCATACCTCAGGGTGAGGGTCAGACATTTGAAATCTCGGGTCAGACCAACGCCCGCTACTATCAGGCCTATTCAGTGTCGTTTGTCGACCCGTGGTTCGGCGGCAAACGCCCCAACGCCCTTTCGGTTTCGGCCTACTATTCGCGTCAAACCGGCGTTAACTCCTCATACTACGGCCGTGCATGGCAAAACGCCCTCAACAACTACACCAACAACTATTGGTCGGGTATGGGCTGGAACTCAATGTATAACGACTACTACGGCAACTCCTATCAGAACTCCTACGACCCCAACAAGGTGCTCCAGATGGTGGGTGTAAACGTGGGTCTCGGCAAACGTCTCAATTGGCCCGACGACTACTTCCAGTTCCAGGCCACCCTCGGTTATAACTGGTATTATCTTAAAAACTGGGCATATCTGTTTGAGATGTCAAACGGCAACTCCAACGCCTTTGTGCTCGGTCTCACCCTCAGCCGCAGCTCTATCGACAACCCCCTCTACACCCGCAGCGGCTCGACATTCACCCTCAATCTCCAGATGACACCTCCCGCCTCGCTTTTCTCCCGTCACAAAAACTGGGAAGAACTCTCAAAGAAAAGCGAGCAGGGTGATGAATCAGCCAAACGCCAGCTCTATAAATGGATCGAATATTGGAAACTCCGCTTCCACTCACGCACCTACACTCCCCTCACCGATCCCACCGGCCGCTGGACTCTCGTGCTTATGACACGCGCCGACTTCGGTCTGCTCGGCAGCTATAACCGCTGGCTCAAATCACCTTTCGAAACCTTCTATGTGGGTGGTGACGGCATGAGCGGCACCTACAGCTATGCCACCGAAACCATCGCCCTGCGCGGTTATGAAAACGGCTCACTCACTCCGTGGGGTGCCGAAGGTTATGCCTATACCCGATTCGGCGTGGAGCTGCACTTCCCCTTCATGCTCCAGCCCACAACCACTATCTACGGCCTTGTATTTGCCGAGGGTGGTAACGCATGGACCTCGGTTGCCAAATTCAACCCCTTCGACATCAAACGCTCGGCCGGTGCCGGTGTGAGAATCTATCTCCCGATGGTCGGCATGATGGGTATCGACTGGGCCTATGGCTTCGATATGGTCAGAGGCAAGAGAGGCGGATCTCAGTTCCACTTCATTCTCGGTCAGGAATTTTAACCGCATGATAAACCTTCGGGCTGTTGAAATTGTCTAATTGTATAGATGTGCCGTTAACATCTCCCTTGCGGCCCGTCGCCCAACCTTAACCGCTAACTCGACTATTTACCCAAAACAATGAAGAAATTAATTCTTATTCTTTTCGCAATCATCGGCCTCGGCTCGGTTGCCTCTGCCCAGAAATTCGCACTGGTCGATATGGAATATGTGCTCTCCAACCTTCCCGCCTATGAGATGGCCAACGAACAGCTCAACCAGATGTCACAGCGCTGGCAGAAAGAGGTTGAGGCCAAAAGTCTTGAAGCCGAGACTCTCTATAAGAATTATCAGGCCGAGATGATCTATCTCACCGACGAGCTCAAAAAACAGCGCGAGGAAGCTATCGTGGCCAAGGAAAAAGAAGCCGTTGAACTGCGCAACCGTTACTTCGGTCTTGACGGCGAGCTTAAGAAAAAACGCGAGAGCCTCATGCAGCCCATTCAGGAAGATGTCTATAATGCCGTCAAGAAGGTGGCCGAAGAAAAAGGCTATCAATGCATCTTCGACCGCGCCTCTTCGTCAGACATAATTTTCGCCTCTCCCCGCATAGATGTGAGCAATGATGTGCTCGACAAATTAGGCTATTCAAAATAAATCGGCTAACTTTGCGTTATCAATTTAACACTATTAACTTAAATAAATTTTCCAACCATCTATAATCATGATTAAGAAACTTGTTCTTGCTCTTGCAGTGTTGATCTGTATTCCTGCACTTGCCTCCGCTCAAAAATTCGGATATATCAACACCGAAGCAGTGTTTACCTCACTTCCCGAATATAAGGAAATGGAAGCCACTATGCTTTCGGCTCAGAAAACCGTTGAAGACGAATTGGCCAACCTCCGCAACGAATATCAGAAAAAAGTCACCGAATTTCAGAATCTTCCCGCCGATACTCCCGACTCTGTGAAGCAGCGTCGCGCTCAGGAAATCGACGACTTTATTCAGAAAAGCGACCAGTTCCAGCAGCAGGCCGCCCAGGATCTCCAGCAGCAGCAGCAGAAACTCCTCGCTCCCATGCGTGAAAAAATCCAGCAGGCCCTCCAGACCGTAGGCGACGAAGGCGGCTTCACAATGATATTTGAAAGCGCCATGCCCGTTTATACCGGCAAAGACGCCGTTGACGTAACCCCCGCAGTCAAAGCCAAACTCGGTCTCTGATATTCTAACCTTCTGCAAACTTATA
>JAIDXU010000343.1 GCA_029058455.1 Paramuribaculum sp. | reverse complement strand
CAGATATATAGTATCAAAATATAACCAAAGGAAATAGTGCAAAGTTGTTTATCGGAATTTTTGTATCTTTGGGGCGGAAACGCAATTGTGAACATGACAGCAAAAGAGTTTGAAAACCATTTCCGGAAGCTATACCTGCCGCTCGGCATGTATGCCTTGCGCTTTGTCGATGACACCGCGGTAGCGGAAGACTTGACACAAGACGCATTTATAAAGGCATGGCAATATATCGAGGCCGGAGGAGAGATTGACAACT
Organism: Paramuribaculum sp.; assembly: GCA_029058455.1. Lineage (GTDB taxonomy): Bacteria > Bacteroidota > Bacteroidia > Bacteroidales > Muribaculaceae > Paramuribaculum. Next base: position 8,549 of record JAIDXU010000343.1, on the reverse strand, counting down.
TCAGCGCTTTCATGTATCGCACAGTGCGCAATGTGAGCCTCAGCTATCTCAGGGATAAACATGAAACCGTAGGCGAGGATCTCATTCCCGAAGTGGCCGAGGAGGATATCGACACATCGATAAGAGACGCGCGAATATGGCGCGCAATCGACGAGCTGCCTGAAAAATGCAGGGAGATATTTCTGATGAGCAAACGCGACGGCCTGAAAAATGAAGAAATCGCCGAAGAGCTCGGTATCTCGGTCAAGACAGTAAAAAATCAGATGACCAAAGCATTCTCACGCCTTAGAGAAGCGCTGTCGGATGGACACAAACCATTTTTTCTACCTTTTCTATAAAAATTCTTTTCCTCGGCATAGGACCTTTTCTTCGCCGCCGAGTCATAGGTATAAAAACAACTACTCATTATCGGTAAAACGATATTACCTATGGAAAAAGAAAAACAAATCGAATTTGTGTCAAAGCACTACCGCCGGGAAGCTTTTAATGCCGACACCGGCTGGAAGAAGCTCGGCATAGCCCCTGTATTATGGTGGAAACGTCGTCTGAGAACAGTAGCAGCAGTGGCCGCTGTGGTAGTGGTGTCGGCAACCGCCGCAATACTCTATCAGATCAACATGGCTGACAAGACAACCCAACAGCCCTCACCGGGCATTGAGACTGTAAACGTGATGGCCGAAGTAAGAGTGATAGACTTTGAAAACACCCCCCTCCCCGAGGTTGTCGCCAAGATCGAATCGGTCTATAACGTTAATGTCCACAATCTGCCCGACTTCCCGGAGCAGTATAAACTGTCACTTCATTATGAAGGCACTCCCGGCGACCTCATCAATGTGATAAACGAAATTTTAGGAACTGAAATGAGCGTCACCGAAAGATGAAAAGATTAACAATCCTAATTCTGTCGGGGTGGCTCTGCATGATGGTCAGCGCACAGAACATTACCGTCAAAGCCGTTGATCAACCGGCCTCGGAAGTATTCAGAACCATCGTTGAGCAGACAGGCAAAAACTTCGTTTACTCCTCGGACCTTCTCAAAGATCTGCGTGTAAGTGTCAACATAAAGAAAAAACCGCTCAAAAAAGCCCTTGAGCTTATGCTCAAAGACACCGGCATTGAGTATCAGATCAAAGGCAACAACATAATTCTCAAAAAGAAGGCCGAGTCAGAGACAAAGAGTGTGGAACCGGAATATCCCGCAGTGAAATCTACCCCTCTGTCAGGCACCCCTAAAATTCTCGACGAGGTGGTTGTGGAGTCGCGCGTCGGCCCCTCTCCCACCGAAACCGCTGAAGTGGGCGCGCTTAAACTCACCGCCTCTGAGATTACAAAAGTTCCGACGCTATTTGGCGAGACCGACGTGCTCAAAGCGCTTCAAATGCAACCCGGTGTGAGCGGGGGTGCCGAAGGAATGGCCGGAATGCATGTTCACGGCGGCAACAGCGACGAAAACCTCTGTATGCTTGACAATGTGCCCCTCTACCAGGTTAATCACTTTGCGGGCCTGTTTTCGGCCTTCAACGCCAACGCCATAAACTATATTGACTTCTTCAAATCATCCATACCAGCAAAATATGACGGCCGACTGTCATCCTTTCTCGACGCCAAAACCAAAAGCGGCTCCCGGGAGGGTCACCACGGCTCTTTCAAACTCGGTCTCACCTCGTGCGATTTCAACATCAACGGCCCGATAGGAAAGAAAACATCCTATGCCGTGGCTTTGCGGCGATCATTCTACGAGGTGCTCACAGCTCCGCTATCGGCACTGTTCAAAGACTATAAATTTGAATATGCCTTTATGGATTTCAACGGAAAGATCACCCACCGTTTCAATAACCGTGCCACCGGATTCGTAAGCCTTTATTTCGGAGATGACCTGTTGATATTCAAAGAAAACACCGAAGAGATAATAACAGAACCCAACAGAAAGGGCAAATTCAACCTCCATTGGGGTAACTTTCTGGCACAAACAGGATTAAACTACAGATTCAAGCCTGAACTTACAGGTGAATTTACAGCCGCCTATACACGCTATTTCTCCCGGATGAAAAGCGACGTCTATTCATGGGAACAATATGGTGACGAGCTGTTCGACTCAAGAACAATCACCAGAACCAAAAACAATATCAATGACTGGATATTGAGAGGTGACTTCTATTGGCAACCTGAGGAAAACCACCGCGTGAGATTCGGCGCCGGCTACACCCTCCACTCCTTTCAACCCGGAAACACATTCCGCGACAACTCGATAGGCACAACAACGATGACGTCACGCGACTCCACATGGTCATATTTAGGCAACGAAGTCAATCTCTACATAGAAGATGACTGGAGCATAAACGACCGTTGGAGAATAAACGGAGGCATACACGCCTCGCTGTTTAATCTCTCTGACAAGACCCACGCAGGGTTCGGCCCACGTCTCTCAGCCAACTACCGACTCGCCAAAAATTGGGCCATTAAGGGTGCATACAGCCGCACGGTGCAGTATGTTCATCAGCTGAGTCAAACCTACCTCTCGCTGCCTACCGACCAATGGGTGCCGATCACAGGCTCTTTCAAGCCTCAGACAGCCGACAAAGTGGCCATAGGTGGAAACTGGCGCAGCGACAACGGCATGTTTGAAGCTTCGGCCGAGGTCTACTATAAAAGCATGCACAACCTCGTGGAATATCGCGACGAATACTATCTACATCCCCCCACTGAGTCATGGAACTCACGCCTTTGCAGCGGAAGCGGCACGGCTAAAGGTTTAGACCTCAAAATCGAGAAAACGGGCGGAAAAATCAGCGGCCACATAGCCTATTCGCTCGGCTGGGCCGACAGGAAATTTGCCGACAAAAACGACGGCAAACGCTATCCGGCACGATTTGACAACCGCCATACCATCAACATACTCCTCAATTGGAACGCAAGCAAAAAAGTAACCGTCAACGCCGCATGGACCGGTCACTCGGGCAACAGATTCACTTTCTTGCCACAGGTATGGTCAGTGCCCGATACCGACCCCTACGGCTATCAGGATTTCTCGCCGCTCAAAGCAAGCATTAACAATTATCAGCTGCCGTTCTATCATCGCCTCGACCTCTCGGTGACAGTCAGAAACCGACGCGGTTACTGGAATTTCGGCCTCTATAACGCTTACTGCCACCTCAACACAGTGGCGATAATCCGCGACTATAGTGACGAGACCTGGGCTCCTGTATATAAAAAAGTTAAAATGCTACCTATAATTCCTTCAATCTCCTACACATGGCAATTCTAAGATACCTACCATTGATAATTCTCCCGTTTATACTGACGGGATGCTATGAAGATTTCGACCCAAAGATCGACACCAAGCCGGTGTTGTGTATCAACTCGCTCATCACTGCCGGCGAACCGATAAAAGTTGATCTGAGCCGCAGCTGGGTATATTCCGATAACACAGACAATATATTCCTCCGACCCGGCGACGCGACGGTAACGATCTATGTCAACAATCAGCCGATGCCCGACGACTATATCGCCACTGAGGGTGACGAGATACATATCGTGGCCGAGAGCGAGAAATATGGTAACGCCGAGGCCACGGTAAAGATACCGGTTGCCGTTCCGATCTCGGGAGTGAAAATGCAGACCGATACCAAATATTCCCTGCGCGACATCGCTGAACCTATGACCTTCCACACAGGCTTCGATCTCCATGTGGTGGCTCAGATAAAGGATGATCCCGGCACCGACAACTACTTCCGGTTAGGGTATATAGCAGCATGTCCCACAGGGCATGATGAAGCCGACTGGGATATGGAATCATACGCCAGCCTATATTTGGGGTCGTTTGACGACAGCTTCGAACCCATTTTCACCGAGCATATCGGAGTGTTTGAATCGGTGATGGCCGACGGCGACAGCAACATGATGACCTTTTCCGACAGGCAGTTTGCCGGAAAAAACTATAACCTCAACATGTTTCTGAAAAATATGGGCTATTATGTCAACGCGCCCGAATATGATCCGGAGCTGTTCGACTGCACCGTCACCTTTTATCTCATCACCATTTCGCGCAGCTATTATAACCGTATTCTCTACTTATGGCAACGCGACTCGGGAGTGTTGGGCGACTACGGAGACCTCGGTTTTGCCGATCCGATGTGGGGCTACAGCAATGTTTCCTCAAACGCCGGAGTCGTGGCCGCACAGTCACTTTCAAGCTACACAATCAGCCTCAGGGATTTTCTCGAAACAAACTTCAAGGATAATTACGAACCCTTCGACTCAAAGTTTTTCACCGTAAGCAAGGTCGCCGGCGTCACCGAGTCCGGGAACGATATAGGAATGTGAGTTGATTTCGGGATCAATAGCTCCGATCCAAACGGTTGTCTTTTCTTCGGGGAAGTGCTTACACACATAGTCAACCGCCTGCTGTGAAGCGATAACCGAACATACATGTATTTTGGCCGGGTTGCCTTTGGTGAGAAGAGCGCGATAGCTCAGCTCCATCGAGGCGCCCGTTGCCAGCATGGGATCGACAATAATGAGTGTCTTGCCCTCGAGATTGGGCGACGCGATATATTCGATAAACACATCAAAACTTTCCTTCTCCTTATATTTGCGATAAGCCGAGACAAAGGCGTTTTCGGCGTGGTCGAAATAGTTAAGGAAGCCCTGATGGAACGGCACACCGGCACGGAAGATAGTAGCAAGCACTATTTTCTCGCCTATGAGGTGACATTTGGCGGTGGCGAGGGGTGTTTGTATCTCCTCAACCTTATAGTCGATGTGGCGCGAAATTTCGTAGGCCATTATTTCGCCTATACGCTCGAGATTGCGGCGGAAGCGAAGCATATCGCCCTGAACATTAACATCTCTCAGCTCGGCAAGATACTGGCTGACCAACGAAGGGGTATCATCAAAATTTATAACTTTCATGGTATTTAAGGCGTGGATTTGACCACCTCGCAAAGTTAAGAATTTTTCGCCAAACACCGGCCACCCGCCGCCGGTTTCTACAAGTCGGCGAACGCTCCAAATGCGCCGAAAGAGAGTGTAGCAGCGCGATTCTTCGCGCTGACATCCGCATGGCCGCTGCCCCGTATGGCGGTGATGATACGGCGCGGCCTCATTATAACAATTGAAAACAGCCTGTGTTGGCTCATTTTTCTACAATCACGAGAAGAGATCATTCATCGTCACCTCGCTATGGACGATACTTTTGTTTTTTCCGTTTGCCACCCCATAAGTGGTTATAAAGGTATGCACAAGTGATTTCTTATTCTTGGTCAGATAACGGAACAGAGATGCACGTTCACGAAGCCGGTTCTCATAATCCTTTGAAATATTGTATTTGTCTATGGAAAACTTTATCTCACATAAATGAATTATTCTGTCTGCGCGTTCAATAATCATATCAATCTGAGCTCCGGGAGTATTTTCCTGCTCATTCGGATTACAGTGCCAGGTCGTCGTTTCTGTGGATATGACCTGCAGACCGAGAGCATTCTTGATGTTCTGATTATGTTTAAGGCATACCATCTCGAAACTCGTTCCCATCCATGAACTGACTGCTGAAGAGGTGCTGTTCTTGCTCCACCATTGCTCTTCACGGATATTTCTGGAGTCAATGAACTTATAGTAAAAGAGGGTATAGAAATCAGTCAGGCGTAATACTTCCTCACGTTTTTTGTTCCCATATTGAGACCACCGATCTATAAAGTCACAACGTTCAAGATTCTTCAAAATCTTAGTAAGTTGGCCTCCTTCAATCTTTACAGCACCTTCCAATTCATTGAATGTCATGCCGTATTTGTGACCGCTTAAGGCCTTCACAACTTCAATATACCTGTCTGCATACTTGAACAATGCCGTGTACAACTCTTCAAACTCATCCTTGAGTTTGCCATCTGAGTTGAAGAACAGCATATCGATGTTTTGGGAGAGGCTAAGTCCGGGGTCAAGAAGACTGTAGTAGAACGGGACGCCGCCAAGAACCATGTATGTCTGTAGGATTTGATATCTGTCCCATTCTATACCTATACTTTCAAGATACTTTTCTGTCTCTCCAAGCGTAAACGGTGCTATGTGAAGCTGACTTGTAATCCTTGAATGAAGTCCCCCTTTGTTTTCTATTAGCTTATCACGCATCCATGATGTGGCGGAACCCGTTGCGATAAGCATGATATCACCACGGCTCATCGCATATCCGTTCCAGAAACCTTCAAGAGCCAGCACAAAGTTTGAATGTACCCTGTCAATCCAGGGCATCTCATCGATAAAGACTACTTTCTTCCTATCACCGGGTAATGTATCAAGATAATCTTCAAGGGCATCAAAGGCCTCAAACCAGGTTGCAAAGCTATATGCTTTGCCGGAGAATCTGGTCAGTACCCTTCCGAATTGTCGTAACTGTTCCCTTGTTGGAATCTTACGTCTCCCGACATACCAGAAATCGAATGTCTGATTGAAGTGCTGTTCAACCAGAAATGTTTTGCCTACACGCCGGCGACCATAAACAATGACAAGTTCTGAACGGTTGGAACCAAGACATCTGTCAAGCTCCCTGCGCTCTTTCTCTCTTCCGATAAAGTTTTGTTGCTGTTCCATATTCTTCTGCAAAGATAGTGCATTTCCTCTCGCAAGCCATACGCTTTAATCAGTTTCTTCACTTTATCTCGATATTTTTTTTACATAAAGTGATATTACCTCACATATAACGTCGCCATATACAAAACAGACTTACCTATTTTGGACAAGGCTGTGTCAAAAATCGTGCCGCTACTAAGGTGGTGAAGGTAGTCCGCGGAGCGGGTGCAGGTCGTGAACCGCGGGTGTTAACCCGTGTAGGCAGCCCATACCCATGAAAGAACCCGCGGAGCGCGGTGATTCATTCCTGATTAATAGGGTATTATCAGTCACCGCGCTCCGCGGGTTCTTAGCCGAGGGGGGATCCATTCCGCGGGATGTCACCCGCGGTTAACATCCCACATCCCTCCGGGATTCAGGCCTGGTAGGGATGCACCACGGTGCATCCTCCTGATAGAATGTTGATTGCGCGTGGTGGGTCGGCGAGGATGCTCCATGGAGCATCCCTACACGCATTATGTTTATTAGAGATTATGATAGGCAGCACGCGGAGTGGGTAAATCTACACCTTATCAAGAGCCTGGGAGAGATCGGCGATAATATCGTCGATATGCTCGGTACCTATGCTGAGCCTTATGGTTGAAGGCGTTATATGCTGACGCTCAAGTTCTTCAGGTTCAAGTTGTGAGTGGGTTGTAGTATAGGGATGAATCACGAGCGACTTCACGTCAGCCACATTTGCAAGAAGTGAGAAAATCTGAAGCGAATCGATAAATTTCCACGCATTTTTCTGATCTCCCTTTATCTCAAAAGTAAATATCGAACCGGCCCCATTAGGATATAATTTGTTGTAGAGCGCATTATCCCTATGGTCAGGAAGAGAGGGATGGTTCACTTTCGCTACTTTCGGATGTTGTGCAAGAAATTCAATAACCCTGAGCGCATTTTCCACATGACGCTCCACACGAAGCGAAAGTGTCTCAACTCCTTGCAGCAGTATGAAAGCATTAAATGGAGAAATGGTAGCTCCTGTATCGCGTAGAATGACGGCGCGTATTCGCGTTACAAAAGCTGCAGCCCCGGCGACATCCGTAAACACCGCTCCATGATAACTGGGATCGGGCTTTGCCAAAGTAGGGAATTTATCAGGATATTCACTCCACGGGAAACTGCCTCCGTCTACGATTATTCCCCCTAAAGACGTACCATGTCCTCCGAGGAATTTTGTGGCGGAGTGCACCACTATGTCGGCTCCCAGTTCTATCGGCCGGGCGAGATAAGGAGTACCAAAGGTATTGTCAACAATCAGTGGAATATTGTGGCGATGAGCGATCTCAGCCAAAGTCTTTATATCGGTTACATCGCAGTTCGGATTTCCGAAAGTCTCGACAAATAGAAGCTTTGTATTTGGCCGTATAGCCGTTTCAACAGCCTCAAAGTCGCTGACATCCACAAAAGTGCTCTCTACTCCCTGAGTGGAAAGTGTATGACTGATAAGATTGGTGGATCCACCATAGAGATTATCAGCTGCTACAAGATGATCTCCGTTTTGCGCTATATTCTGGAGGGCATAAGTTATCGCAGCCGCACCGCTGGCCACTGCCAGTCCGGCCACACCACCTTCAAGAGCAGCCACGCGCTCTTCAAGCACTCCTTGAGTGGAGTTGGTCAGACGGCCATAAATATTCCCCGCATCCCGTAGTCCGAACCTGTCGGCAGCGTGCTGTGAGTTACGAAATACATAGGAAGTGGTCTGATAGATTGGCACGGCACGTGCATCGGTTGCAGAATCCGGCTGTTCCTGACCAACATGAAGTTGGAGCGTCTCAAAGTGTAAATCTCTTTTTTCCATAATTTGTTATTTTAAATTATTTATGCTGCAAAATTAGTTATCGCAAAATATTCATCCAAGAAGATTGATATTTTTAGAATATTTTGCTATTTTTGCACCATTATACCGAAAATCCATTCTACTCTCCACTCACAGA
>JAIDXU010000342.1:2947-9851 GCA_029058455.1 Paramuribaculum sp. | reverse complement strand
ATGAAAATAGGAGGAGTATGATGATTGAATTAAGAGAAATAAAGGATATCGATACTCTGATAGATTGGCGCAGGGAGGTGATAAAAAATGTGTTTGGTCAAGAGGCTGAGTTGACGCTGCTCGAAGCTAACCGGCAATACTATCTGCGCCATGTTGCTGACGGTAGTCATGTCGCATTGGTAGCTTTGTGTGAGGGTGAGGACTGCGGCTGCGGAGGAATATGTTTCAGTGACGAGCTCCCTTCACCCGACAATCCTTCAGGCAAGTGTGCCTATCTGATGAACATATATGTGCGCAAGGCATATCGAAATAAAGGCATCGCCCACAGGATTGTCTCTCGATTGGTGAGCGAGGCAAAGAAACATGCGTGCGGCAAGATATATCTTGAAACAACAGCCGATGGGAAACCGGTGTATGCCTCACTCGGATTCCGTGATATGGCTGATATGATGAAATATTATGACACAGACAATTAATATTGATAACCTGAGCTGCCTTTGCAGTTCTACAGTGAATAAAAACAAAATCGCCTATATTCTCTATCCGATGAATATGCTTGGGAATTGGATTGAACCGGCAGCTGAAAAATATGGAGTGACAATAGTTGTTGTAACCGGCATGGATTGGCAGAATGTGTTTAGCCCGTGGCCCGCTCCGGGTGTGCCTAAAGGCGATGCCGACTTCAAGGGTGAGTCACCTGAGTTTCTCAAACTATTGCAGGATAAGGTTATTCCCCGCATTGAAAATGCTCTCGGAATTGACAAGACCGCTGAACGCGATCTTGTGGGAGTGTCAATGTCGGGATTGTTTGCGCTGTGGCAATGGATGGTGTGTGATACATTCAGGAGCATAGCTTCGCTTTCCGGCTCATTCTGGTATGAGGGCTTTATTGACTGGATGAATAAGATAGATATTCCCCGAAAATCCGGCATGGGATATTTTTTGCTTGGCAATCAGGAATCCCGATCAAATGTCAAGGCTTTTAATTCGGTTGGTGCAAATACCGATGAGATTATAAAGCTGCTTAGAGCAGCCGGAATAAAAGCTGAGTTTGAGAGCGTGCCGGGCAATCATTTTTCCGACCCGATACCCCGTCTCGAAAAAGCCTTCACCGCTCTTTATCTATAATTGGTAGAATTGGCCTAATTTGACTAATGGGGGAGGGTAGTCGGGTTGGGGAAAAATGGTTATCTTTGTGGAGCGAAACAATGATTTCAAGTTATGAGAATTGAAACAGCTACGCCTGCGGAGGCGTCATTGATAGCCGATGCGATATTAGCGGCCATTGGCCCTGAACTTACCGATAATCTTGCCGGTGAACATCACACGGCACAGGATGTGCATGATCTTTTCATGCGTCTTGCGGCCCGCGACGACACCCAGTATTCCTATCTCAATTCACGCATAGCGCGCGATGATGAGGGAAATGCCGCCGGGGTGTGCATAAGCTATGACGGAGCGAAACTTAAGGAGTTGCGCCGCCCGTTTTTTGATGAGGCTAACAGGAATCTCGGCTGGGATATGACCCCTGCCGAGGTGGAGGAATTGCCGGGGGAAACCGAGCCTGATGAGTTTTATCTCGACACGCTGATGACCCTGCCGCAATATCGCCGCCGGGGTGTGGGGCGCGCCCTTATAGAAGATGCTGCAAAGAAAGCGGCCCGCACAGGAAAACCGTTGGGGTTGCTGTGTGAGCCGGATAATATGCGTGCCCGCAGGCTTTATGACTCTGTAGGTTTCAAAAAAGTCGGGTCACGGCCTTTTGCGGGTCATTTGATGGATCATCTTCAGATTATTCAGTGATCTGCTTGTCAGATTCCCGGTCAGGTTCCTGACGGCGGGTAGGGTTGACCGCCACAGTTTCAAGCACGGTGTTGAGGCTTGAGGCTACAAGGGCTATGCCGGTGATGAGCACCACTACCGAGTTCATAGTTCTGACCGAGGTGCAGAGCAATACGATGCCGGCAAGAATCATGAGTATGGGAATGATGTAGAACCAGAAGGGAAGAATGTAGGGGCGGCTCCACACGCTGATGGTGATGATATGATAAATGCCGTAGAGCACGAGTATCGCGCCGAAGATATAGGCTATCAAGCCTACGAAGAAATTGGGGCTGAATATCATCCACAATCCGAGCGCGGCGGCTCCTATCGAGGTCCAGATAGTGGAGTTGGGAGCACCCGTGCCACCACCTCTTTCTTCTTCACCGGCTTTGCGCTTGCGCATCATAGCGGCTATAAACGAGTAGATTGCGGGGATTACGAGCATAGAGCCGACGAGTATCACCAGCCAGTTGAGAATGTCGATACGCGAATGCCAAACTATCAGAAGAATGCCCACCACAAAGACTATTATGGTAGTGAGCCATGAGTTACCGGAGGATTTCATAATTGAAACGGAATAAGTTATAAGTTTTGTGAGTTATTATACTTATTATACACTCCGGCAAGGAAAAATGTTCGTTTTCAGATCAACATCGGGGCAATGCGTCTTAGGGCGTCGACAAAGGCGTCGGCTTCTTCAATCGTGTTGTAGAGGGCGAATGAAGCTCTAACGGTGCCTTCAATGCCGAGCGCATGCATGAGCGGCTGGGCGCAATGGTGGCCTGTGCGCACGGCAAAACCGAGCTTGTCGAGCAACAGGCCGGTGTCATAGTGGTGAGCGTTGCCTATGAGAAATGAGATGATGGCCTCTTTGCCCGGGGCGGTGCCGAAGATTCTTATTTCGGGAATTTCGGCGATCATGCGTCGGGTGGTATGTGTGAGCAACTTCTGCTCGTGGGCGGCTATGGCGTCGAGCCCGGTGTGGTTGAGGAAGTCGATTGCCGACGACAGGGCGGCTATATCAACAAAGTCGGGGGTACCGGCCTCGAATTTAAACGGCAGTTCGGCGAAGGTGGTATGCTCGAATGTCACTTTGGCGATCATTTCGCCTCCCCCCTGCCACGGCGGCATTTTTTCAAGCAGATGACGCTTGCCGTAGAGCACTCCAACTCCCGCGGGGCCATACATCTTGTGGGAGGAGAAAGCATAGAAATCGGCGTCGATGGCCTGAACATCTACTTTGGTGTGGGCCACGGCCTGGGCGCCGTCAACCATCATTACCGCGCCCGCTTCATGGGCCATGCGCGCCATTTCGGCCACAGGATTGACAGTGCCGAGCACATTGCTGACCTGAGTGGCAGATACTACTTTGGTGCGGTCGCTAAGGAGATTGGCAAAGGCCTCCATGTCGAGCGATCCGTCGGAGCGGATAGGCACTACCTTTATCACCACACCCTGACGCTCGCGGAGCAGCTGCCACGGCACTATGTTGGCGTGGTGTTCCATCACCGTGAGCAATATCTCGTCGCCCGGCTTGAGCAGCGAGCCGTAGGAGGCGGCCACGAGATTGATCGACTCGGTGGTGCCACGGGTAAAAATTACCTCTTCGGTCTTGGAGGCGTTGATAAATTCCTTGACCTTCAGGCGTGTGGCTTCCTGCAGCGCGGTAGCCTCCTGCGACAGCGTATGCACACCCCGATGCACATTGGCCTTGTGGTTGAAATACATGTCATCGACCGCGTCGACAACCTGACGGGGAGTCTGGGTGGTGGCGGTGTTGTCGAGATACACAAGAGGATATTTGCCTATTTTCCGCTCAAGGGAGGGAAACATTGTGCGCAACCCGGTGACGTCGAGAGTGTTCATGGCCATGCTGAGAGTTAGATTGATTGAGGGGCTGAGGGGTGGCAGCTTGTGGCGCAGCTGTCGCTGCAATCTTTTCCGCCGGCAAATCGCCGCTCTACCAGGTGGGTGAGGCGCTGACGCAGGCTTTCGATCTCAACCGACGAAATGACATCAGACATGAATGCCTGCATGAGCATTGTGCGGGCTTCATCTTCGGGTATGCCTCGCGAACGCATGTAGAAGAGTGCTTCGGGATCAAGCTGGCCTGTGGTGGCGCCGTGTGAGCATTTCACATCGTCGCAATAGATTTCAAGCTGAGGCTTTGAGTGCATTTTCGCGCCGAATGAGCCGAGCAGATTGCGGTTGCTCTGATAAGCCTCGGTTTTCACCGCGCCGGGAGCAACATATATCAAGCCCTCGAAAGCACCGGTGGCGTCGTCGGTAAGCACATATTTGAAAAGCTGATCCGACATGCCTCTCTCCCGGGTGTGGGAAATATATGTCTGATTGTCGATATGTTGTCGGGATGAGGCTATTGCCATGCCATAGAGACGGGTCTCGGTGTGGTGACCGTCGAGGTTGATTTTAAAATCGTTGCGGGTGTTGCCACACGACAAGGTGACTTCAACGGCGGTGAACCTGGAGTCATCTTTCTGACACACAAACATACCTCCGCAGCGCGAGGTGAGGGGTGTGGCTTCCTCCATGTCGCACACCGAGAGCGTAGCGCCCTCTTCGACAATGATTTCGGTGACGCATGAGTTGAGAAGCTCCACATTGTCGCGACCCGTGTGGTCACACACAAGCAGGTTGGCGCAGGAATTCCGTTCCATCACTATGAGCAGTCTCCTCACGGCCATTAACGGATAGTCGGCGCCAAGCAGGTTGACGAGCTGGAGCGGTTTTTCGACATTCACCCCCTTTTTAATCCATATCACCAGACCATCCTGAGCAAGAAGGGTGTTGAGAGCCACTTCGGGATTGGCGAGGGGAGCCACGGAGCCATAATATTTTTTGAGGAAGTCGGGATCGGTCTCGGCAATCTGACTCATGGTGGCGAAGATCACGCCCTCGGGCAAGCGACGTGCCGCAACCGACGGCATGTCGTTGATATTGACGGCGAGGAGGGTAGAGATGTTGGGCACATCACAGCGCAGAGCCGCCGAGAGGTCGGCCTGCATCTTAACGCGGTTGATGTTCACGCCATAGTCGGGAGCAAACATGTCGTTGAGCGAGGTGTGCTCATATCCTTCATCACCTTTCTCAGGCAACCGGCTCTGAGAGAGAATATCAAGCGCATTTTGTCTCAAAGCGTTGAGCGCTTCGGGCGCATGGCTGCATATCTCTGCCGAGTGGTCGCGGTAAAGGTCGGTGTATTGTGTTAGACTGTTAGACTTAGGCATGGTCAGATAGCTTGGTTGGGGTTTTCGCCGTTTTCGGCCTTAATCCAGTCATAACCTTTTTCTTCAAGCTCGAGAGCCAGTTCGGGGCCACCGGTCTTGACGATACGGCCTTTGTAGAGCACATGCACGAAGTCAGGCTTTATATAGTCGAGCAGACGCTGATAGTGGGTAATGACGATGGTGGCGTTTTGGTCGGTGCGCAGTTTGTTGACACCGCCGGCCACTATTCTCAGGGCGTCGATGTCGAGACCCGAGTCGGTTTCGTCGAGAATCGAGAGACGGGGCTCGAGCATGGCCATCTGGAAAATCTCGTTGCGCTTCTTCTCGCCGCCCGAAAAACCTTCGTTGACCGAGCGAGAGGCGAGTTTGTTGTCAAGCTCCACAATCTCGCGGCGGGTGCGCATCATCTTGAGAAATTCCGAGGCGCTGAGCGGCGGCTCATTGAGGAATTTGCGCTTGGCATTGACGGCTGCGCGCATGAAATTGACCATCGACACTCCGGGAATCTCGACAGGATATTGAAACGAGAGGAAAAGTCCCTCATGGCTACGGGTTTCGGGAGGGAGGTCGAGCAGCTCCACACCGCCGAGAGTGGCCGAGCCTTCGGTAACGGTAAATGCGGGATTTCCGGCAAGCACCGAGCTGAGGGTGCTTTTACCTGAGCCGTTGGGCCCCATTATGGCATGAACTTCGCCGGCGTTGACAGTGAGGTTGATGCCTTTGAGTATCTCTTTTCCGGCTATCGAAGCGTGGAGGTTCTTGACCTCTAAAAGTTTGGTTGACATATATAGTGACTGAATTCAGGTCTTGGTTATTGTTAGTATATGATTGAGAAAAAGGGGGTCAGCCTACCGAACCCTCGAGAGTGATCTGGAGCAGTTTCTGGGCTTCGACTGCAAATTCCATCGGGAGCTTCTGCATCACCTCGCGGGCATATCCGTTGACAATCAGGCCTACGGCTTCTTCGGTGGGTATGCCTCGCTGGTTGCAGTAAAACAGCTGCTCCTCGGAGATTTTGGAGGTTGTGGCCTCATGTTCTACCACGGCGGTGTCGTTGAGCACATCGATATAAGGGAAAGTGTGGGCGCCGCAGGTGTCGCTGAGCAGCAGCGAGTCACACTGGGTGTAGTTTCTCACTCCGTCGGCGTTTTTGGCCACTTTCACCAGTCCGCGGTAGGAGTTCTGCGAATGGCCGGCCGAAATACCTTTCGACACGATGGTCGAGCGGGTGTTTCGCCCGAGGTGTATCATCTTTGTGCCGGTGTCGGCCTGCTGATAGTTGTTGGTCACGGCCACTGAATAGAACTCGCCTACCGAGCCTTCGCCGGCAAGCACACAGGAGGGATATTTCCATGTTATCGCCGAGCCGGTCTCGACCTGGGTCCATGACAGTTTGGAACGGTCGCCGCGACACAGGCCGCGCTTGGTCACGAAGTTATAAACGCCTCCGCGCCCCTGGGCATCGCCGGCATACCAGTTCTGAACGGTGGAGTATTTCACCTCGGCGCGATCCTCGCATACTATCTCGACAATGGCGGCATGGAGCTGATTTTCATCGCGCATGGGGGCGGTGCAACCCTCGAGGTAGCTCACGTAGGCGTCGTCGTCAGCCACTATGAGCGTGCGCTCAAACTGACCGGTGCCTGAGGCATTGATACGGAAATAGGTCGACAGCTCCATCGGGCATCTCACCCCTTTGGGAATGTAGACAAACGAGCCGTCGGAGAACACCGCGCTGTTGAGGGCGGCATAGAAATTGTCGGCATAGCTCACCACCGAGCCGAGGTATCTTTTCACAAGGTCGGGATAATCTTTCACTGCCTCTGAAATCG
>JAIDXU010000342.1:0-2937 GCA_029058455.1 Paramuribaculum sp. | reverse complement strand
AAGATAATGCCCAGCTCGGCAAGTTTCTCGCGGTTGGTAGTCTTTACGCTCACCGAATCCATCACGGCGTCGACCGCCATGCCTGAAAGTTGCTTCTGTTCCTCGAGAGGTATGCCGAGGCGGTTGAAGGTGTCGATAAGCTGAGGATCTACCTCGTCGAGACTCTTGGGACCCTCTTTGGCTTTGGGGGCGGCCCAGTAGCTTATGGCCTGAAAGTCGATGGGGGGAATGTCGAGATGTGCCCACTTGGGAGGGGTGAGCGTGAGCCAGTGGCGGAACGCCTTGAGGCGGAAGTCGAGCAACCATTCCGGTTCACCTTTCTTGGCGGAGATAAATCTCACTGTCTCCTCGGTGAGACCGGGGGGCAGAATGTCGGTGTCGATGGGTGTGTGAAATCCGTATTTATATTCGTTGCCGGTAACCGAAGCGAGTGTAGGATCGATTTTCGGATCATTATGCTCGGTGTCGGGCAATTCATTGATATTGTCTTGATTCATGAATTCCGGTTTGAATTGTTGAAGGGTAATATCTTATTAACGTCGGAACTGTCGAGTTGGTTGAGGCCGAGAATGCCCCACAGCCAGGGGGCGAAACCTGCCGTGGCCTCGTTGAGAGCCTTTCCCCACGGCCTCGGCGAGTCGAGAGGAGCGGTGTCGGGTTTTACCACTATCCAGAGGTTGAGCACAATGCTCATCACAAGCAGCCATTTGCCCATCAGAAACAGCGCGCCCCCTATCGAGTCGACAGCCTTGAGGTGAACTATCCTCATGGCTCGTTTCACCATCTTGCCGGCCATCCACACCACAAACCACACTCCGGCAAAAACCAGAGTATTGGCCAGCAGTCCTACGCTCCAGTCGCTCCATGCGCTTTGCCCCGGCTCATCAGCGCCGAGTATTTTGCCGAGCAGTGAGGCGGCCTCATCGCCGGCAAGACGGCAGGCTATCACGCCGCATATCACGGCGATAATCGATACCGCCTGACTTATGGCGCCTTTCTTCCATCCTACTATGGCGCTGCATACCAGCACTACCAGTATTATAATGTCTATTACCATAAAATTTGCAGCTCATATCCGCGCTTTCATGCCGCAGAATATGAGCTGCAAAGTTACAAAAAATGTTGCTTATCCTCTTATCCGAACCGCGACAATAAATAGTATATGTTTTGTACGACTGTAAAAGCTGATGAATGCGACTTAAAATAGTTCGGAATGTGAGCCGAAGCGCACGAGTTTAATTACCCCTGCTTCTTTATCATACCAGATCAGAAGTGTATCACTTTCGACGTGACATTCCATATATCCCCGGTAGTTGCCTGTCAATAGATGAGGCCGATTAATTTCGGGAATGGGCTGCCCCAATCTCAGTAATTTTAATAAGACTTCAAGTTTATCAAGAACCGATGGCTTATTTTTATATCGCTTGAGGTCTTTCTTAAACTGAGAAGTGAGTTTGAGGGTATTCATAGCGACTCAACGAAGCTATGGAAGTTGTCCATATCAAGAATTTCGAGTGAATCAGAGGTTTCAGCTTCTTTCATAGCCGCAAGAGTAGTTTTATTCGGACGTGCAGACACGAAAGCCATTAGTACGCTTTCAACCAAATTGTTTAGACTGCGATTATGGCGTTTTGCTTCAATTTGCAGACGCTCAATAAGATCTGCGCTTAGCCTGAAAGATGTCTGTTTTCTGAGAGAAGATGCGGTATTCATATAGTGTGAGTTTTAGTGGTGCAAATATACTACATTTGTATAACACATCAAAATCTCAAGAGTTTAATCTGCACAGTTAAACACTTGTGTAATTTGTTATAATGTTATACCTTTGTATTGTAATATCTAAAAACTTCTGCTTATGGCACGACCGATTAAAGAAACTCCCGAACTTCGGGGAAATGATGCGGTGAGATTTGCAACTCTTATCGCCAATCCTAAGCCTGTGTCGGAAGAGGAGAAAGAACGCGCCCGCAAGGCTTATGAATTAATGAAGTCTATAAGTAATTCCCAGTGGTGAAAATCGATTTTTTATCTTAAAGTTGCCTCAGAGGAGAACATTTAGTCTATAATTATAAAATTTGCAGCTCATATCCGCGCTTTCATGCCGCAGAATATGAGCTGCAAAGTTTTAGAAATGTTGCGTATCCTCTTATCCGAACCGCGATTCAATCCCAAATTCGCTACAAGTTAGATAAGGAATGTTGAATTGCCTGAAAGCAATTAACGATACACAGTTCGTGTTTCATATCTAACTACGTTCTGGCCACCATGACCTGCGCAGCTTGTGCATTTGCCGTTACCGTGACATGCAATACATGTACGTTTCCCGCCATTGTAACTTAAGGTCCAGCCACTGCCAAAACATACACCGCACTGTCCTGATCCGTTGCATCCTCCGCATGGTTGCCATACTTGAACGGGAACGGTCTCAGTATAAGCCCGGACCTGATTGTCGTTAGACGATTTCTTATCCGATTTTTCATTGGTTGTCGATGCACTGAGCGTTCCTGATGAATTGTTTTTTAAGGATGAATCATTGACCGGAACGGCAATTTTTGACAATTGCGCGCCGAGACTGTTACATTCTCCTTTAAATCCATGCATTGAGTAAGTGAACTTCTTAAGTCCTTTGATGTAGTCAATCTTGGTATAGCCTCGGGTTGTTGGAATAATTTCCTTTCCATTTGGATTCATTACGCCCCAAAAATCGTTTAATTTATACTTGACAAGATTTGTATCAATTATCTCCAATCCCTCAAAAGAGGGGGGGATTATCTCGGTATGGGTGAGTAAATCAAATAAACCAAAGTTGTTATTTCTTCCAACAATTGCCAAATTAGTATCACCAAACTTTATGAAGTGATATTCAGTCGGAATAATTTCTTTTCCATCTATACTCATAATGCCCCACATACCACCTTTTTTTACTCTAATATAATC
>JAIDXU010000034.1 GCA_029058455.1 Paramuribaculum sp. | reverse complement strand
CCTTATTTCCTCTCGCGAGAACCTTGCCTCTCTCAGAGAATCAGTAATCAAGAATATTGAAAGCCTCTTGAGTGCAGCTAACGCGATTATTGACACTCAAACCTCATTATCTCGACAGATCAGCTCGCGCCGCGACTCATATCCGGTAATTGAAAATCAGCTCATCACTCTCGAGCGTGACCGCAACATGATCGGTTCGCTATATATGTTCCTGCTCGACAAGCGCGAAAGCGCCATGCTCCAACTGTCAAGCACCAATGACCTCGGTTTCGTAGTTGACACCGCCTACACAGCCCTCAAGCCTTCGAAGTCTAAGGCTTTACTTGTGTTATGTATCGGTTTCGTACTTGCTCTGCTTTGTCCGTCGTTCCTGGCCTATATTCTAACAATCAGAAATAAGAAAATCTATTCGGCTATCGATGTTGCTCCTCTCGGATTGGAGAACAACACTGTGGAAGATGCCGCCACTTCTGACGGTCTTTCTCGTCTTCGCGCCATGATTCAGCAACATGAGGCTGCCCGACATCTCTATGTTGCCAACCTCACCGGAGCTACGGATGATGTCGCCGCCGGACTTGCTGAAAAACTCTCATTTATCGGCGAAAAGGTGAAACTTATCTCCGGCCTTACAACCAACGATGAGGTAGCCTCCGTGAAACTCGCCAATGAAATGGCCGCGGCTCCTGAAGCCTACTTTGTTATCGAAGTACCTTGCGCTGATAAACTTTCGCTCATCTCGGCACAACTTAAGATGCCCGAAGCTATGCTCATTGATGTGGTAAAAGCAGGCGAAACCACCACTACCGCTCTCAAAGAGGGCCTTTCATGCAAACCCACTGCAACACTGATTGCTATTGTGTGAGGCTGAAAAAGATGTTTAAAGTTTTTTAAACATTCCCCTCAGCCTACACACTAAAACGAAGTGCAGCAACGTTTGACTTTAAACAGCTCTCCGAACTTTCGTTTCGGATAACTGCGCACCAATCTTTATCCGTATGGCTATTGCTCTACCAACCGACGCATCCATTATATTAACCTACCGCTGCCCGATGAAATGCCAAATGTGCAACATCTGGCAGAATCCTACCGACAAGGCAAAGGAAATCACTGCTGCCGATTTGAAATCGTTGCCGCAACTGAAATTCATAAACCTTACCGGAGGCGAGCCGTTTATCCGCGAAGACCTCGAAGAAATCGTGGAAGAATGTTACCGCCACACAAAACGCATTGTCATTTCCACATCCGGATGGTTTGAAGATCGAGTAATCGCTCTCGCCAAACGGTTTCCGCAGATAGGCATCCGTATCTCTATCGAGGGTCTGAGCAACAAGAATGATGAGCTCAGAGGCCGTGAAGGGGGATTTGACCGTGGCCTGCGTACCTTGCTAACCCTCAAGGATATGGGATTGAAGGATATTGGTTTCGGCTGCACTGTATCAAACCACAATTCGGCTGATATGCTTGCGCTCTACCGTCTTAGCCGCTCGCTCGGAATGGAATTTGCTACCGCGGCTTTCCATAATTCATATTACTTTCATAAAAACGACAACGTAATTACCGAACGCGCGAAAGTAACCTCCGACTTCGAGCAGCTCATCGAATGGCAGCTTAAGGAAAACCATCCCAAGTCATGGTTCAGAGCCTTTTTCAACATGGGGCTCATAAATTATATTGAAGGCAACCGTCGTATGCTCCCCTGCGAGGCCGGCACTACCAACTTCTTTATAGACCCCTATGGCGAGGTTTATCCATGTAACGGTCTTGAAGAAAAATTCTGGAAAGATTCTATGGGCAACATCCGTAAGGATGACTTCATGACAATCTGGCAGTCGGAAAAAGCTCAGGAAGTTAGAGCCAAAGTGAGAAACTGTCCCAAAAACTGCTGGATGGTCGGCACCGCCTCACCCGTGATGAAAAAATATATAACTCATCCGGCCAAATGGGCGCTGAAAAACAAACTCAGATCACTGCGGGGCCTCAAACCCTGTCTTGACAAAACATGGTATAATGTCGGTCAGGATCCCACTCAGGGCGACCTGAAACCCCGAAACTGAGGTTTTCGTGTCATTTCCTGACAGACGTCAAGCCGACCTTATTTCAACTCTTTGCTTAAGATGAAGATAGTAGTTATAGGCACACGAGGCATCCCTGCCATTCAAGGCGGAGTGGAGACCCATTGCCTTAACCTCTATCCACGTATTGCGAAAATGGGTCATGATGTAACCATTATCCGTCGCTCATCTTATGTAACCCCCGACAATCAACTCACATCCTATAAGGGGGTGAAACTGGTTGATATATTTGCGCCGAGACTCAAAAGCCTCGAAGCCATTACCCACACCTTTCTTGCCGTATTAAAGGCCAGAAGCATGAATCCCGA
>JAIDXU010000341.1 GCA_029058455.1 Paramuribaculum sp. | reverse complement strand
CTTTTTCTGATTCGCGCACATTGCGTGAGAGGCTTTCCATCTCGCTGTCCATAGCGGTGAGCAGAGGTGCAAATTCTTTTTTCTGTGCTTCTGAGAGGTTAAGCTCCTTGGCCATGAAGTCGACTTTGAGCTGTTGCATTTCCTTGCGCCATTGCTTGCGGTCGGGTTGCTGATTATTGTCCTGAGCCGACAGGGCTATGGAGCAGAACAGGATGAGGATAGCCGAGATGAGGGTATGTTTCATGGTTGTTGGCTGAAAATGGTTATGGGTTAAGAGCGGTTATCAATCGATTTTTAAAGATGTAGGGTCAAATCCTGACTGATAGAGTTCGTCATAGAAATCTGTGTCACTGATTTGATCAACGGTGTAGTCGTCAACATAGGTGGTGTTTTCGGTCAGCCGGGCAAGGAGCTGACTGCCTGCGTCGATAGGTTGGGTGTTGACCGGTGAGAACAGAGTAAACATATTCATCATCAGCCAGATTCCGGCAAACATGGCTGCCATATAGACGTAGGTGCGCACCTTCGACCAGAGGGTCTTGGGGCGTGCGGGGGCCTCGCGCTTGCTCTCGAACTCGGTGGAAGGCAGCGACTCGGCCATATTGATGGCGAAGTTATCGAAGAAATCATCGGGAACTGTCATGCCCGTGTTCCGATTGATTTTTTCAAGTGGATTGTTCATAGTCGGTATATAGTGTTTGAGGTGAGTTGTTTTTAATTGTTAGACAGCTTTTGAGGTAAAAAGTTTAAAGGTGTCGGAAAATAAGTGAGGGTATTGTGGGGAGAGGTTATTCTATATCCTTGAAGTGAGCTTCTATCTTCTTGACTGCAAGGTGATAGGAGGTTTTGAGCGCGCCTACCGAGGTGCCGAGAATCTGCGACATATCCTCATATTTCATGTCGTCGTAATAACGCATGTTGAAAACGAGCCGCTGTTTTTCGGGGAGAGCAGCTATGGCTTTGCGCAGTTCGAGGGCGAGATTGTTGCCGTCGATATTGGTGTCGGCCTCGATGGTGTGGAGAATGTGAGCCTCCTCATCGTCGATTGATATGTTGAGACGTTTGCGCTCGCGCTCCAGAAACGAGAGACTCTCGTTGACGGCGATTTTATAGAGCCAGGTAGAGAGACGGGCCTCGCCGCGGAAATTCTCAAGCGATGTCCACGCTTTGAGAAATGTGTTCTGCAGCAGGTCGTTGGCGTCGTCATGGCTGTTGACCATGCGGCGTATCTGCCAGTAGAGCGGCTTTGTATAGAGTTTTATCACCTCGCCAAAGGCCTGCCTCGCGGTCGCGGGTTCGCGCAACCGGGCTATCAGTTCGTCGGGTGGATTGGGCGGCGTAACCGAGGTGTTGGTTTCTTGTGACATCAGGGGAAAGGAGTAAAAAAAGTATGGGTTATTTCTGGCGCGACATGCCTCCGCTAAAGAGCAATATCGAGTCGGCCACCGCTGCGGGGCGGGCAATGTTTTCGGGAATAAATTTCCAGTTGTCGGCTTTGCGGGGAGCGATGGTTTTCTTTTTCTCGATGGCTTCCATCAGATAATAACGCAGGTCTTTGTCGGTGGAAAAGAGTATGCGTGAGGGAAGTTCGGAGAGCTCGATGCCGGCGCCGCGGGTAAGCAGATTTCCACCGCCGTTGCCGCGATAGGAGTTGATGGCCACACGATATTTTCTGTCAGGATCGAAGGGTGAGCCGTCTTGCATTGAGATGATATTAACCTTGCTTCCCTTGGGCTTCGTGACGTCGACGGTATAGATTATTCCGGCTGCCGAATCAAAATTATAGGAGGGGTTTTTGAGGCGGTTGCTGTCGGGAGTGGGATTTTGGTCGGCAAAGAGCAGCATGTGTTGATCGGGAGATGTGATCTGATTGGTCCAGATGCCATAGCTCTCTTCGAGATAATCCTTGATTTCGCGACCTGACAGCTCCATTGCGTAGAGCAGGTTCTCATATTTGTAGAGATTGAACATGTCGTTCATTCTAATGGTACCCTCGTTGATCGAGGCGTCGAAACTCAGGGGAGCTGCAAATGAGATTTCGGCGTCGGCGATTTCGAGCTGAAGATCATGAACGAGTGTCATGAACGAGGAAGGGCCGAAGTAGGCGTCGCGCGAGGTGAAGGTGCCCTGGGCCGTGCCTATCTCACGGTCAACAAATTCGGTTACCGCCTCATATTGGGGCGCGAACTTGTCGAGATATGCCTGTGAGGGAGTGAGGTCGGCTATAGGGGTGATTTTAGCTTCGATTTTCTTGTCGACGAGGTTGCCGCTGTCATCAAACGAAACCTTGATGTCGACCTCGCTTACCGCTATGGCGTTGTGGGCGGGATTGCATACCCACACTTTCGATCCGTCGGGGCGTGTGATTTCTTCAAGATAGAGCTGATGGTCGTGGCCATATAATATGATGTCGAATCCGTCGACCTCGTTGGCTATTACGAGCGAGGCGTTTTCCATCACACCTCCGGTTATGGTGGTGGAGTCGCGCCCTGAATGAAACTGACCTATGATTACATCGGGATTTTCTTTTTCCTTAACCTCTTTGACAATGCGGCGGGCTGACTCGACCATAGGCTCGAATTTCAGGCCGCTCCACAGATTTTCGGGGAGCCATGCCGGAATAGAGGGGGTGAGCAGACCGATAACGGCGACTTTCACCCCGTTGCGCTCTATGATTGTGTAGGGTGGCAGATAGGGGGTGTTGGTTTCGGTGGCGATGATATTTCCGCCGAGCACCGGAACCGGTGACTGACTTATCCAGCGGTCGTAGACAGCATGGCCGGTCTCCACATCATGATTGCCTATCGTAGCGGCGTCATAGCCGAGGTAGCGGTAGATTTCGTCAACGATATGGGGAGAGGTGGTGTCGATATAGTTGTAGTAATAAGCCGCGGGCTGACCCTGAAGTATGTCGCCGTTGTCGAGCAGAATCACGTTTTCTTTTCCTACCTCGTTTCTCAGAGAGTCGACAAAGGTGGCTACACGGGCCATGCTCCCTTCCCAGGGAGTGCGGGTTATGAAGTTATAGGGAAAGAAGTTGCCGTGAACGTCGGTGGTCTGAATCACCTTTAGGTCGACAGTCTTGGCGGCACGGGGAGATGTGCACGACAGCGTCATGGAGGCGGCGGCCGAGACGGCACATCCTGCTAACATATACTTGAGTAGTTTTATCATTGAGGTGAATATTGTTTTACTTGAATATGGTTGTCAATCACCCGATTGCTCGAGAAAACACTGTATCTTGCCCACCGGGAGACTTCCCTGAAGCTTGAGCGGCACATGGGGTTTTTCCTCCGACAGCCATGTGTCGATGTCGTCGCTCGATTTTTTCGAACCATCGGTGGTGAATGTGAAACTCACATGATAGGAGGGGCGGAGCGAATCGTTGATTTTCAGCTGCTCTTTGCCTATATATTTGAATCTGAGCCTCTCTTTCTTTGAGCCTGAGAATATCCACACTTCGGTTTCGCTTCCGGGGGTAATGGTATTGAAATCGAGGGAGCGGAGATAGTAGAAAGCACTGACCATATCGACGGTGGTGCCGGTCGACAGCAGGTCGGTTTCTCTCACCGACATTGGCTGACCCGGTTTCTTGCGCCTTTGCTTAATGGCGTGGCCAGACACCGTGTTTCCACGTCGCTCAAAGGTGACTATGTCGTGGGAATATTTGCCGTCTTCGTGAGCGATACGCTCGTAGAGTCGGGGCTGCATGGTGGCCGGGTCGATATATGACACGAGGGTGTCGCGCAGCTTGTAGATGCGGTCGGCCCACGGTGCCGATGAGGCGGTAAGCACCGCTTTGAGCTCGCCGTGGGGGGCGGATTGCAGACGAAGGGTGGCCGAACCGGCGTTTTTGTGGATGAGACCCCATTTAAACATCACCTTATAGGTGAGGGTTTCGGGCGGCTTGACCGGCGAAATGCACAGCGCGCGGGCCGTAACCGTTATTATGGCTGCGGCGGTGATAAGTAATATCCGGCCAAGTCGTGTGAGGGTCATTGATGATCGGCGTTGTTGACGATGGCTTCCTCAAAGGGAAGAATGTCGCGGGAAGATTGCTCTATGCGCTTGTTGCGCCAGCATTTGCGGCACACCGCTATATAGCGGTCGTCACCGCCTATCTCAACCTGTGCGCCCTCTTCAACGAAGTCTCCGTTTGAGTCTATTCGGGCGTTGATGATGGTTTTGCGGCCGCAGGTGCATGTCGATTTGATTTCATCTATTGTGTCGGCAATCTCAAAAAGCCGGCGGGAGCCTTCAAAGAGGCGGCTCTTGAAGTCGGTGCGCAATCCGAAGCATATCACATTGCTGCCGAAGTCGTCGACCACTCTCGCAAGCTGGTCAACCTGCTCGGCGGTGAGAAACTGAGCCTCGTCGATGAGAAACCAGTCGATGATCTTGCCGCTTTTCTCAAAGAGGGAGCGGGCCAGTTGGTGGAGGTCGGTGTCGGTGTAGATCCAGCTGCAGTCGCGCTCTATGCCTATTCTTGAGCGAATCACGCAACGTGTTCCCTCGCGGGTGTCGATAAACGGTTTGAGGCACGCGTATTGCATTTTGCGCTCCTCGAAATTATAGGCCATAGTGAGCAGCAGCGCGGTTTTGGCCGAGCCCATAGTGCCATATCTGAAATATAATTTGCCTTTGCGGTTCATGATGATTGGTTGGGGAGTGAGCGTGGGGATGGTTTCTCACGGCAACAAAGTTAGCAACAATTTGCCAACAACGGGTCATCGCGGCTTGTTAAAAAATATTTTTTGAGGCATTGCGGCCTACAATCCGGTGGATTATCGGGCGGCAAGGATTATTTTCACAACCTCTGAATGATGTGGCATTACACGGTAGAGATCGGCTGTTCTGACCCCCGGAATGAAGATTATATTGTTGTCGGCGTCGAGCAGCAGCGGCAGGTTGGCGCGGCGGTCGGATGTCAGACCCGCCTCGGCCATTATGTCGCTTACAAGGCGGCTTCCTTTCATGCCGAACGGGCGCATACGGTCGCCCGATTGCCATCTGCGCCATTTCAGCGCTCCTTTTTCCAATAGCTCGGGAGCGAAAAATGCTACCGAGGCCGTGCGGTCGGGGTGAAAGGCCGAGCGATTGACCGTTTCAATCTCAAAGGGGTTGTCGGAAATGGTTTCTTCGGTTTCGGCAATGCGCAGCAGCCCGTGGTCAACCACATATTCCACTCCCCGGGGTGTGAGATAGCGACGCCCCGAGGCTTCGGGTCGTTTGAGAATGTCGGCGGCTTGACTGCGGTTGAGGCCCTCTTTACCCGACCATTTCAGCAACGCTTCTACACCCTCCTCGATTCTCTCGCCCGACAGAGGTGTCAGGGCTATTGATCCGTCGGGGTGCGAGGCCGAAGAGATGAGCAGATCGAGATAACGCTCCAACATTCTTTCGGTGGCGCGCATGTTGGCTATGGTAGTGCGCATACCGGCGGCTGCGCCGGGAAAGTGGCTCTCCATAGCGGGAATTATCTCGTTGCGAAGCCTGTTGCGCCGGTAGTCGAGGGTGAGGTTGGAGGAGTCGGTTATATAGTCAAGACTGTTGGAGGAAAGATATTGCTCTATGTCGTGGCGCGTGGCCGATAGCAGGGGGCGCATTATTCCGTTTGCCCACGGAAGCATGGCGCGCAGCCCGGCAGCGCCGCTTCCTCTCAGCAGGTTGAGGAGCATTGTCTCGGTGTTGTCGCCGGCATGATGAGCCACGGCTATGGCGAGGGCGTCATGTTTCTTCACAAGGTCGTGGAACCACTCATAGCGGGTGTCACGACAAGCCATCTCTACCGATCCGCCGTGGGTGTCGCGATGAGCCGGAATGTCAAAGTCTTTCACCTCAATGCCTGTGGCGCCGAGCCGACGGGCTATGTCGCGGGCATGGGCTTCGTCGCGCATACTCTCTTCGCCCCGCAGATGAAAATTGGCATGAGCGGCAACGCAGCTGTAGCCGAGCGTGAGCATGACCGACAGCAGCGCTACAGAGTCGGCACCGCCGCTCAACCCCACAATGACGGGGCGACGGGGGTGGGGAGCCGGCATACCGGCCGAGGTGATGAGCTCGCGCGCTTTGCTTATCAGAGTGCTGTTTTCGGAATTGCGTTGAAAGTCGGTCATAGATTCTGCAAAGATATATTGAATATTTGTATCTTTGCAAAAATTAAAGCAAAGACTTTATGAACGCAAGCAATAAATCGGGGCGACTTGAATCGCTCGACATTCTCCGCGGATTTGATCTCTTCTGTCTTGTGGGGCTTGAGGGAGTTGTTCACGCTCTGTCGCGGGCCGTTGATTCATCGTGGTTTAATCCTGTGATGAACTTCTTTACCCACGCCCAATGGGAGGGTCTCTCGCCGTGGGATATGGTAATGCCGCTCTTTATGTTTATGGCGGGCGTGACTATACCCTTTACCCGCAGCGTTGCTTCCGGCCAAAGAATGAAAACCTGTGGCCGAATATTGAAACGCGTCATAATACTCTGGCTTTTCGGCATGATGTGTCAGGGCAATCTGCTGGCTCTCGACCCCTCGCGCATATATGTCTATTCAAATACGCTTCAGGCCATTGCCGCCGGCTATCTTGTGGCCGCGTTGCTCTATATGGTTTCGTCGGTAAGGGCGCAGGTTCTTATAGCCGTGGGGTTGCTTGGAGTTTATTGGTGCGGCATGGAGTTTATCAGCGTAGACGGTTATGGGGGCGGAGATTACAGCTCAAAGGCCAATTTCGCGGAGTGGGTCGACAGGATATGTCTGGGCCGTTATCGCGACGGAGCCGCTCTTGGCAGCAACGGTGAGGTGATTTTCGCTCCGTGGTATAACTACACATGGATAT
>JAIDXU010000340.1 GCA_029058455.1 Paramuribaculum sp. | reverse complement strand
GGTAGTCAATAAGTGCCTAATTTTCATATATGGAAAAATTTTTCGGTATATGAATAATTTTTCGGTACTTGATTTCAGGATATTACTATAGTAACTTTGCAATCAGAAAATCAAATAATTACATTTAAAATGAGAGACCAAATCAAAGAATATGAAGCAGTGGCTAAAGCTGCCGAGAAGTTTGTGAAGAGTGTTGCCGAGGGTAACAGCGAGTATGCAAAGACTCTATTTACCGACGATGCAGTGCTGTTCGGAATATTGAATGGCACTGTAGAACGGGGTTCGATAGAGCAGTTCTATCACAATGTTGATACTGTTGGTGCCGGTGCCAACTTCAAGGCGCGCATTGATGTTCTTGCCGTGGAAGAGACAGTGGCAGTTGTGCGTGTACTCGAAGAGGGCTGGGGTGGCAGCATCGATTTTACCGACTTCCTTCTTTTGCTTAAACTTGATGGCGAATGGAAGTGTGTTGCAAAGGCATATAATCAAAACTCAAACACCATCAGTAAATGAAAATAACAGTTATAACCGGTAGCCCCCGTAAGAACGGCAACACCTTTGCCATGGTAGATTCATTTATCAAGGCTGCTGAAGCTAAGGGACATGAGGTTGTGCGCTTTGACGCAGCTATGATGAAGATTGGCGGTTGCCATGCCTGTATGACCTGTTTCAAGACAGGTAAGGCTTGTTCGTTTGACGATGATTTCAACATCATCGCTCCCCATATTCTCGATGCTGATGCAGTATTGTTTGCAATGCCTGTTTATTGGTATTCGATTCCTGCGCAGATTAAGGGTGTTATCGACCGTCTGTTCTCGTTTTGCGTGGCAGAGAAACCCATCCAGGGTAAGAAGATGGGTCTAATCTGTTGTTGCGAGGAACATGATATGTTGGTGATAGATGGAGTGAAAATTCCAATGGAGCGCACAGCCGCATTGCTAAAGTGGGATATAGTTGGTGAGGTGCTTGTTCCAGGCGTTTTTGTTGAGGGCGACATTGACAAAACCGACGGTTGCGCACAGGCCGCTGCTCTGGCTGAAAAATTTTAAGAAAATGCTATGAAATAAATGATTATGTGAGGTTGGCAGCTTCTCCAGGATGCCTCCCATAAAACATTAACTGCACCCCAAAAGTCAGACAAAAACTTGAGGGGTGCAGTGTGATTTTTAAGGAGTTGCATTGGATGTTATCCCATCAGCATTTGGCGTTCCTGTGCAACTGTTATGGGCGAGGAGTGACCCGATAGGAGAAGAGTGTCGGCAGGGAGTGTGAAAATCTTATTTACAATCGATTCCTCCAGTATGCGTCGGTTGCCGCCGGGGAAGTTTGTCAAACCGGGTCCATGCTGATAGAGCAGGTCACCGACAAAGGCGGCGTTTTCTTCGGGTGAATAGAACGTTACCGAGCCGGGAGTGTGTCCCGGAGTGTGGATGACTTTGAGATAAAAGCCTGAATTGGCTTTAAGTCTGATAGTCTCACCATCAGAGAAATTCTCGTAGTGATTTATAATCATCTGCTGACCCGAATTTCCGCTGAGGTTGAGATATGTGTCGGATAAATATGGGGCATCATCCGGGTGAACATAAATCGGTGCTCCAAGTCGTTCGCTCAGTTGTGCTGCCGCGCCGAAGTGGTCGAAATGTCCGTGAGTCAGTAATATTTTTTCAATAGTCCAGCCATTGCTTGTCACGACGTCATATATCAGGCCTGCCTGAGCTCCGGGGTCGATGATAAATCCGGCATTGGTTTTCTCATCGATGTAGAAGTAACAGTTTGTGGCGAATACACCTTCTACCGTCAATTCCTTGATCATAGTCAGTTCCTCCTTATGTAATTATAAGAGTTGGCAACCGTCGGGTCCACAAGCGTGGGGGCGCTCGGTGGTAGTGTCTGATTGCTGTTTGTTAAGTTCGCGTCGGAGAGCTGATTTGAAAGAATCAACCGACATTGCACCCGGCACGGCAAAACCACCGTTGAAAACGATATAGGGCACACCGTGTATACCACGCATAGCAGCCTCGCGCTCGTCGAAACGCACCTCATCGTCATACTTATCGGAGTTAAGCACATCCTTTACTTCATCCTCCTTCATGCCTACGCCCATAGCCTTGTCGAGAAGCACCTTGTGGTCGGCCAAAACGAGATTCTCAACAAAGTAGGCTTTGAAGAGGGCTTCGTTAATTCTTGCAACGGTCTCGCGGTCATACTTTTCTTCGGCAAGTTTCATGAGTCGGTGAGCGTCGCGGGTGTTTGAATATTGAGTCGTGGCATATCGGAAGTCGATACCCAGCTCTTTGCCTAAATCTGAAATCTGTTCGATCTGTTGCTTGGCGCCCTCGAGCGAAAGACGATATTTCATAGCGAATCGCTCGGGGGTGGAGCTTACAACCTCTTTCGGTGCAGTGGGGTCAAGCTCAAATGCACGATAGTCAATCCTCACGTCATTCTTCATGCCGAGTTCTTCAATAGCTTTTTCAAGTCGTGTTTCGCCAATGTAGCAATAGGGGCAGGCAAAGTCGCTCCAGATAGTGAGTGTAATCATAGTAGTTTTATCCTTTCTTATTTTTGATTTAATATGAGTTTCAGAACTCTGACAAAGGTTTCAATATCTTCGGAGCTTGCGAGATTAAGGAGAGCATCGTGACGGGCTCCGGCAATTTTCATTATCAAAGGCTCAATCTCTCTGCTCTTGTCAGTCAGCCAAATGCGTCGGCATTTATGGCTTATTGTCTTAACACTGACCAAGCCTTTTCGCTCCATAGTGCGGATACAGCGGCTAACTCCGGCTTTATCCTTTCCGAGTAGAGAAGCCACATCACATTGCTGCATACCGTCTTTAGTATAAAGACCGCGCAACACGAGATACTCCGACGGTAGTATGTCGAGGCCCTCATCGGTCAGTGCTGTTGCCAACCGGCTTAACTGTTGCTGATAGGCAGAACCAAGCAGGCAGCCTATGTTGGGCATTTGATATATCGATCCATTTGTCATGGTATAGATTAAACAAATCAGAAATAAAAATGGTTGATGTGGCAACTATTTTGGTGGCGGGTCATAGTGGCTATGAAGTTTGACAACATCAATGCCCGGTCTTTCCTCCCCCATAGGTTAGAAAGATCGGGCATTTTTTTGAGAATGAGAAAACAATTAGCTACTGAACTGTTATGGTCGAGCCTTCACTTTTATCTTCGGTTAGTGATTTGTGTATTGTGTCGCTCACAGTAATCGTACTAATACCCTTGGCACAGAGTCGGAGCGTGTCAGCGCGGCTTGAATCTTGAAGACCATAGAGATTGACTATCGAGAGATCACTTGCCGATATATTCATCAGCGGAGTGTTGACACCGAAGATTCCCACTACGGCACCATTGCCGGCCGATACCGAAATTTCCGGAGCTGTGACGCAGTCGCGTATCAAAATATTAGCTCGCTCAGAGGCAACGACCCTTACCGCAGACTTGAGCGTCTGATCTCCGATCGTCACCAGCATGCATTTCACATCTGACTCAATTCCGGTGAGCGCCGGTCCCGTAATATTGATCTGCAACTCATTGACTCCGGGCTCATTCATATATTGGGGCAGATCAAAGTCCAGAAACAGGGTGTCATTCTCAACTCTGACACTCACACAGTCGACATACACACCCAGTCCGATAGAAATAACCGAGGGTGCTATTGTGTCGTTGACGGTGTAGGTGACATAAACCGGCACTGAGCAATGCAGTTGGTGAAACGCGTCTTTGTCAAAACTTAAGGCGGTCTGTTTAAGGGGAGTGTATTCATTCTGAGCCTGTGAAACAAGGGCGCAGAAAATAGCTAAAAATGTAAGTATCTGTTTCATAATAAACCTTTTCCTTGTGGTATGTCATTAGATTGCTTTATTATTCCTCCGCGTGAACTGTGGCGGGTTAATGAGTTAGGTTTGGTGTAATAACCGATCTGACTCATATCGGTAGCGTCAAAATCAGCCTTCTTGACGAGAATTTTGGAGATGTAGGCAGTTGAGCCACCGGTGGCGTTGATATTCAGATTATTGATACTGCTCGGGCCCCCGATATATCCCTGCGAGTTCTCGCTAAGCGTCATGGTCATCTCGGCCGTTTGTGTGGCGTTGATGGTGAATGTTGACCCCGACGACACAGTGGCTGTGACAGTGGATGTGCTGACCGGATTGTTGAAGAGCAGGTGTGACTTGTTTTTGACATTGAGGCTAAGCGACTGAGGGGTTGACCTAAACCCCTGCACGGATATGGCGCTTCTGTTGGTCAAGGTCAGCGAAACCAGTTTTGGACCTGTTATCGACACCTGCAGGTCGTTTTGCGTCGGCATTTTTAGCCATGAAGGGAGTTGTAAGGATATGTTGAGCGTGTTGTCGGAGTCTTTGGAGATCATCACACGCGAAACATAGACCTCAAGGCCGGTGATACGGATAAAGCGGTTGTCGGGGAACTCCTCGTCAACGTAATATGTGCCGCAAAGCCCGTCAATGCTTACCTTACCATCGATAACACCGTTGAGTTTTATAGTCTTCTCAACAGGCTTTGTATCGGCTGCCATAGCGGGAAGTTCCGCGATAGCCAGTGCTGCTGCCAGCAATAGAGTTGATAGTTTCATAATAAATCGAGATATTGTTGTTGGTCAGACGTCGAGGCCTCAGACGCCTGAATTTTCTTACGTATACGGTGTTTCTGTGCATAGACCGCACTTGGGGTCTGAGAGGTGAGCAGACATATTACTCGCGCCGAAAGCCCGGAAGCACTGTAGAGTGTCAGTATCTTTTCGGCCTTGCTTAGAGTGGGCACATCCCTCTCAAGACGCATAATGACATTGTCAAAACACTCATTGAGCGTGCGGCCGATCTCCTCAATCACCTCTGCTGAACGGAACCGGTCGATCTCATCGGCAAGTGTAGAAGAAATATGCTTCGTTCCACCCTTGTCGCTTACCGATGCGTCTATCATAAGGTTGCCCATCAACTCAATTGTGCGGTTGCGTTCGCTGAACAGATCAGACATCATCCTGCGACTTTCGATCGAGAGCATCAGCAGATCGTTCTGTTTTTGCAGTAAACGCCGGCGCTCGGAAGCTTGCCGGTAGAGGAGCCACCATGTCACCATGCCGCCCGCAAGAAGAAGCAGTGTTACGCAAAGCCACAGCAACACAATACGGTTATGGTCGTGAGTCTGGCGTTCGCTGCGGGCAGAATGTTCTATTTCATAGAGCCGTGAATAAATTTCCTGTGCTGAGGCATCAGCCAACCGCGATTCAAGGACCGAGGACAGTTGTCGGGCTGTTGCCATCGACAGTGTACTATTGCCTGTCAAATCATAATATCTGAGCATTGCCCTGAGATCGTCAGGATCGCTGAGCTGAGTCGGGTCAATCCCGTCAATTACCGACCGGGCCTTGTCATACATTCCTTCGGTATGGTAGAGCTCGGCGAGCATAGCCATTTGCGACACCTCCATCCAGAGATTGTTGGTATGGAGATATTCGAGCACTTCACGAGCCAGTTCGGTTTGCCCGGTACTCATGGCCGGGAGCGGCAACTTATGGAGGCGAAACTCATCGGTTGAATCCATAAGTTCGAGTTGTTGCATGGCCAGGTCGTGTCGGCCTGCATTGATCGCTGAAAGTGTGAGTTCCTGACGCACCAGACTGTCATTTGGGGCCCATTCGGCCGCCTGTTGCGCAAACGATAGTTCAGCCGCTGAGTTACCGGCACTGCGATGACCCATCGCGATTATATCATACAAACGTGCGCACACTGTGGAGTCGGTCTGCGGAAGATCAAGGGCAGAGGCTGCAATATTCATCGCCAGTGCGTAATCTGACTCTGATAATGCCTCTTCTGCCCGGGTCAGTTCTTTGGCTGCCGACTCTAACCGGTAATCCGTGCAGGCTGCCAGCAGAGCTGTCAGGACAATAATAATATATGTGCAGGGCTTTTTCATTATTTCCGTATTTGGATAGGTCGTCGAAAAATTATAGCGCAAAATTAATACTGAAATTATTAATATTCAACATTCGCAGTTTATAAAAATCTTACGCGCTAATTTATAATCCCCAGATTTTCAATACTTTATGATATATGAGAATTTCAAAAATCTAACGTCGCCCTTTACGAGCTGACGCCTGGCAAAAAATGATGATTTAGACCAGAGATGTGTAACAAAGAGAATAAACACAACTTTTAAGTTGTGAGTGTAAAAAGTAATTAGTATCTTTGCATCTAGTTTGACAGGCTTGTCA
>JAIDXU010000339.1 GCA_029058455.1 Paramuribaculum sp. | reverse complement strand
CCATTAGATATAAATAACCTCTTGATTTTGTTTAATTTACACAATCAGGCGGAAGTCAGAGAATTATAAATTCACGACACTCGATGATTGCTGTATCTATCAATTCACCATCTTCCCAAGCAGCTAAGGCAACCTCCGACGCCGCAATACCACGATGGTATGTGATGAGAGACCTTCTTCCACGCAACGCCTCCAACTCCGCGTATAAGGTTCTCGGCAATATGGGGATTAAGTTTTTCACCCCGATGCATTGGGAGATTGTGAATAGCGGAAATAATCGCAAAACCCGTCGTTATCTCCCCATAATACACGATCTGCTATTTATCTACGACACCCGCGAAGTTATCGATTCGCTGGTTGCCTCAGTAAAAAAGCTTCAATACAGATACCAATGCGGTGGTAGACCTCATACACCCATTGTGATCGGCAACGAAGAAATGCAATCGTTTATCAACGCCGTAAACAACGACCCCACACCAATCTATTTCACCCCCGAAGAACTGACTCCGGCCATGATCGGTCGTGAAGCCGAGGTCAACGGCGGACCCATGAACGGATGTCGAGGCAGACTTCTCAAAATGCAAGGCTCCAAAAAAAGGCGTATAATAATGGAAATACCCGGCCTACTGGCAGCCGCCGTAGAGGTTAATCCCGATTATCTGAAACTCCTCTAAATCTCCTATGAATCTCCGTCGCACCAAATAATCGACAATCACATTTCTGAAATAATAAATTCATTTACAAGCTATATTCATTTCCTATGCTTAAAAAATGTTTAGTGGCACTTAGCGCGGCTCTCTGCCTTTTAGCCACCTCTTGTTCGGCCCCCAAAAACATCACCTACATGCAGGGGTTTTCAAACGACGCCGTTCAAGCTGTGAGAGATCACAACCGAATTACTGTAGCTCCCGACGACCGACTCTCTATCGTTGTATCGTCTAAGGATCCCGAACTGGCTCAGATGTTTAACCTTGCCATTTCCCGTCAGATCATTGGACAGAGCAGCTCGTCAGGTAACACATCCCAAACTGCCTCATTCACAGTATCACCTAATGGATATATACGCTATCCGATACTTGGAGACATCTATATCGCCGGTCTCAACCGCCATCAGGTTGCAGATGTTATTGAACAGGAACTTGTGTCAAACAATCTACTTAAGGATCCTATCGTTACCGTTGACTTCCTTAATGCCACTGTTTCAATTCTCGGCGATGTAAAATCTCCGGGCGAATATTCGATTAACAACGATAATCTCACACTCCTTCAGGCACTCAGTATGGCAGGTGACCTCAACATCACCGGTCTTCGCAGAAATGTGCTTGTAGTAAGAGAAGAAGACGGACAGGACCGTGCTTATCGAGTTGACCTCACAAACACTCAGGATCTCATGCAATCGCCCGCATATTATCTGCGCCAGAACGATGTTATCTACGTTGAGCCAAACGACACCAAAAAGCGTCAGGCAACTGCCAACGGCAACTCGCCTATGACTCCCGGCTTCTGGATGTCGCTCCTATCATTTGTCACAACAATGGTATTGATCTTTGTGAAATAATCATTAAAGGTCTGACAATAAAGATTTGAACATACACCTAATCATTTAAAGAACATCAGGATGTCTACTGAAGAAAGCACTTCCAATAACTCAAAGCTGTCGCAAGGCTTCACGGTCAACATCGTTGACGTATTATATACCACGCTCAAGCACTGGCCGTGGATTATTCTCTCTGTTCTGCTTTGCACAGGTGTGACTCTATTCTACCTTCTCCGTACCCCGTCGGTTTATACCCGCAGCGCCTCCATTATAATCAAGGACGATAACAGACGCGTATCAGGAACTAATGAAATCAGTGCCATCTCCGATATGGGTCTCATAAAATCCAAAACAAATATCTATGACGAGATCAACAAGTTCTACTCTCCAAACGTAATAACCGAGGTAGTAAAGCGACTTAATCTCGACATGAGCTATTATAAAGAAGGTAAATTCCATAAAGACCTCATATATGGCACACAGCTTCCTGTAAAGATGGAAATTCCCAACATCATGGAGAATGCCTCTCTGTCAGCTGTGATCAATGTCGATAAAAATGGTATTTACACCATTTCCGACCTTATATATAATGGTGAAGCAGTAGCTATCCCCAAGAA
Source organism: Paramuribaculum sp. (assembly GCA_029058455.1). Lineage (GTDB taxonomy): Bacteria > Bacteroidota > Bacteroidia > Bacteroidales > Muribaculaceae > Paramuribaculum. The sequence goes on along the minus strand of JAIDXU010000339.1, from coordinate 9,722 downwards.
ACCGGTTCCTACCCCGCTTGGCGATACACTCCGCACATCTGCCGGATTTATTGTTGTTGATAAAACACCCTATGCGCGAGAAAATGAGGCATACACCATTTATGTAAATCGTATTCCTCTCAAGTCTGCCGTTGGTAAATTTAAAGGAGAACTTTCAATAAGTCTTAAAAGTGAAGACGGCAGTACTATAATTATCTCTGCCACTGACCAGTCAACACAAAGAGCTGAGGATCTGATTAATACTCTTATCAGCGTTTATAATGAGAAATGGATGGAAAACCGTAATCAGATTGCGGTTAGTACCTCAAACTTCATCAACGATCGTCTGAGTGTAATTGAGGAAGAGCTTGGTCATGTTGACCAGAATATTTCCTCCTATCAGAGTGAGCACTTGATTCCTAACGTGCAACAGGCCGCCAGCATGTATATGTCAGAAAATCAGGCAACCACAGCCCAAATCATGGAGCTGACCAATCAGCTTCAGATGACACGTTACATGCGTAACTACCTTACCGAAGAAGCTCATAAAACCGATGTGCTTCCTGCCGGCACAGGCATTAAGGGTGGAACCATCGAAGGTCAGATTGCAGAATATAACGCACTGATGCTGAGACGTAATCAATATGCCGCCAATAGCTCGGAGACTCATCCCGTAGTTATGGACCTCGACGCTCAACTTGGCGGCATGAGAGCTGTGATCATTTCAACAATCGACAATCAGATTGTAGCTCTTGATACTCAGATACGCAACCTGCAGAGCAGCAAAAACCGCACAACCGCTCAGATCGCTGCCAATCCTACCCAGGCTAAATATCTTCTGTCGGTTGAACGTCAGCAAAAAGTTAAGGAAACACTTTATATCTACCTTCTCCAGAAACGTGAGGAGAACGAGCTCTCTCAGGCATTTACTGCCTATAATACTGAAGTAATCGCTTCTCCTTCCGGTTCAAATGCACCCACAGCTCCCAAGCGTGAACGCACCATGATGATCGCTTTTGTGATAGGCCTCATCATACCTTTTGGCGTGACATATCTCCTTGAGATGAGCAACACCAAGGTGCGCGGCCGCAAGGATCTCGAGAATCTTTCAGTTCCCTTGCTTGGCGAAATTCCCAACCACAAACCCCAGAAGAAAGAAAAGATCATTGACGGTGTGCAGATCGTTGTTAAACAGGGTAAACGTGACATTGTCAACGAAGCTTTCAGAGTGTTGAGAACCAACATCGGTTTTATCACCACCAAGGAACAGAAGTGCACTGCCATGATGATCACTTCTTTCAACCCCGGTTCAGGTAAGACCTTTATTGCTGTCAACCTCGGCATAAGTCTATCGCTCAAGGGCAAGAAAGTACTTGTAATCGACGGTGACATGCGCCGTGCTTCTACTTCGGCATATATTCAGAATCCTGAAATAGGTTTGAGTAATTATCTCGTAGGTGAATATGATGATGTAAACAAGCTAATTGTTGCTGAAACCATCGCTCCGGGGCTCTCTATTCTTCCTGTCGGAACAATTCCTCCCAACCCGACCGAGCTTCTTGAAAGTTATCGTTTCAAAGAAATGGTAACCAATCTCCGTGAGTATTACGACTACATCATCGTTGACTGTCCGCCTATCGAACTCATGGCCGACGCTCAGATTGTGGAACAGGTTGTTGACCGCACAATGTTCGTGATTCGTGCCGGTCTGCTTGATCGCTCAATGCTCTTTGAGCTTGAAAAGATCGCCAACGAAAAGAAATTCAAAAACATCGGTATCGTGCTTAACGACACTCTTGTTGAGAAATCGCGCTACGGCTATAAGTATGGCTACAGCTATGGCTATGGTTATGGTCACTACGGCAAATATGGCAACTACGGTCGCCCTGCCGGTGAAAAATAATATTATAAATAATGAGTCTGACTTCATACATCAAACGACTTTTCAGCGGTGAAAACTCCGGGTACCGTTCTTCGGTACTCGGGGAGTTCACCGATTTTCACTCCCATATACTGCCGGGAGTAGATGACGGAGTCGAGGAGATAGATGAGTCATTAGAAATTCTCGATGCTTATGCGGAACGCGGCTGCCGCACCCTTTGGCTTACTCCTCACATAATGGAGGATATTCCAAACAGTACGGATGACCTTCGCAAGCGATTCGAAAATCTAAAAAAACATTACAACGGTCCGATAGAGCTTCATCTTGCAGCTGAAAATATGCTTGACGACCTCTTCATCGAGCGATTTACCAACGATGATATTCTGCCTATCAACGGCAGAATGTTGCTCGTGGAGACATCCTACTATGCCCCGCCGCTTGAATTTTATGATATTCTCGAAAATATTAAGTCAAAGGGCTATAATATTATGCTTGCTCATCCCGAGCGGTATAATTATATGAACGAAAACGATTACATTAAACTGAAGAAATTAGATATTAATTTCCAGCTCAATCTTTTGAGCCTTGACGGCTATTACGGACACATTGTAGCTAACAAAGCTAAAAAAATGCTTGTGAACGGATGGTATAACTTTATCGGCACTGATATTCACTCTCGTCACCAGATAAAAGCTATTGACCATCTATCGGCTAACGGTAGATTAAGACAGCATATTTCGACCTTAACCCAAAATCCTCAATAATTATTTGACTATAATTCACTAAGTCCGTGTCAATACAGTTTAGTGTATAGATATAATCTTTCTTAGTTCTCACTTATTTCTCCATGGTCACAAAATTCATTTCAAATATGTTATCTTGGTATTTCAAGAAGCAGTCATTGCCCTCGTGGTGCATACTGCTGATCGACACTACCATCACGATATTCTCATTTCTGTTTTTCTATGCGGTTGTCGCTCACAACGATTTCACGGGAATTGAATATGTAAAAGTGCTATCGTCTGTAGCCATCTTCATGGTGTTCTTCCTGCTTGGCTTCAGAATCTTCCACACCTATAATGGTGTGATAAGATATTCATCATTCATCGATCTGTCGAAAATCGTAAAGGCAAACCTTTTCGGTGGTGCATTCTCTATGCTTGCCTCCCTGCTAACATCCACCTTCATAATGGTCTTCCCGTTACTGGCGATAATATTGGCTACAGTGTTTGCCACCGCACTGATGTGGATCGTGAGAATTTTCGCGAAGCTGGTATATGAACAGACAGTAATAATCAGTACTGCCCGCACTAAAGTATTTATCTATGGTGTCAGAGCCGGAGGTATCGCTATTTCCAAAAGCATAAGATCTGACGAAAACTCCCCCTACTCTGTTGCAGGATTTATCTCTGACCGTAAGAAGATGGCCGGATTGATGTTAGACGGTAAACCGATCTATTACAACGACTCGGATATTCCTGAAAAGATGAAAGAAGCCGGCGCATCGATTCTGCTGGTATCTCCTTTCAAAAACGAATTGCTCAGAAACAATCACGAATTAGTAGATTCGCTGATTGCCAACGATATCAAGATTCACATGACCGCACCCAACGTTGAATGGGACGGAAAAAGCGAAATGGGTTACTCTCAACTCCATGAGGTTAGCGTCGAGGACCTTCTGCCGCGTGATAAAATTGAGATCGACATGGAGAAAGTTGGTGAGCTTCTTACCGGTAAACGCGTGCTTATCACCGGTGCAGCCGGCAGTATTGGCTCAGAGATGGTAAGACAGATAGCTCCTTACCACCCCAAGACACTTCTGCTCATCGATCAGGCTGAAACCCCGCTCCACGACATACGACTGATGATGGCCAAAAGCTATCCGGAAGTCGATGCCCACACAATTATCGGCGATATTGCCAACCAGAAGCGCATGGAGGAGGTATTTAAACTCTTCGAACCTGAATATGTTTTCCATGCGGCTGCTTACAAGCATGTGCCGATGATGGAAGATAATCCCGCAGAAAGTATCGAAAACAATGTCAACGGCACCCGTATTATCGCTGACCTTGCAGTGAAATACAACACCAAGAAATTCGTGATGGTCTCGACCGACAAAGCGGTCAACCCGACCAATGTGATGGGATGTTCAAAACGTCTTTGCGAAATCTATGTGCAGTCGCTCGACAAAGCCATCAAAGAGGGCAAGATCAAAGGCGTTACTAACTTCGTCACCACCCGTTTCGGTAATGTGCTCGGCTCGAACGGCTCTGTAATTCCCTTGTTTGAAAAGCAGATCAAAGCCGGAGGACCTGTTACCGTTACTCATCCTGAGATAATACGTTTCTTCATGCTGATACCTGAGGCATGCAAACTTGTGCTTGAAGCAGGAACAATCGGCAACGGCGGCGAAATATTTGTATTCGATATGGGCGAACCTGTTAAGATTGCTGACCTTGCCAAGCGCATGATCAGCCTAAGCGGTGCTAAAAACATTGAAATAGTCTATACCGGTCTGCGCGATGGCGAGAAGCTCTATGAAGAAGTGCTTAATGATAAGGAAATCACTCTACCCACATTCCATGAAAAAATCAAGATCGCACGAGTAAGGGAATATGAGTATGAAGATGTAAAGCGCGACATCACTCAACTTATCGCTCTCGCATTCTCGGCCGATGACATGACTATCGTAGCCAAGATGAAACAGATTGTGCCCGAGTTCCGCAGCCAGCACTCAAAATACGAGGCTCTGGATAACTAATCGCTCACAATTAATCATATCCTAAAATCAGCCCCCCGGTTTCGCCAGTGAAACCGGGGGGCTGATTTATTTATGAGTTTACTCTATCAGTCTACCTGATGGAGATCGTGACCCATGCGCTCCTTTTTTGTGTGCATATAGAAGCGGTTGTATGGATTGGGCGCAATCTCAATAGGCACATTCTCCACAACCTCAAGGCCATAACCTTCAAGGCCAATACGCTTAACGGGATTGTTGGTCATAAGCCTCATTTTCTCAACACCGAGGCGTCTGAGAATCTGTGCGCCTACGCCATAATCACGCTCATCGGCACGGTGACCGAGATGGAGGTTGGCGTCTACCGTATCAAGCCCCTGCTCCTGTAGCTTGTAAGCCTTGATTTTATCCATAAGACCGATACCGCGACCCTCCTGATTAAGATAGAGCACCACACCGCGACCCTCTTTCTCGATCATCTCCATGGCTTTATGGAGCTGTTCGCCGCAATCACAGCGCTCAGAGCCGAAAATGTCACCGGTGGCGCACGATGAATGCACTCTCACAAGCACCGGTTCCTTACTCTCCTTAATATCTCCCTTGATCAGAGCCATGTGTTCAAGTCCGTTTTTCAGCTGACGGAAAGGTATGAGCCTGAAATGACCGTGAGATGTGGGCATATCCACCTCCTCGCCCTGCTCCACAAGACTTTCGTTGCGCAGACGATAAGCTATCAGATCGGCAATCGATATTATTTTCAGGCCCCATTCCTTAGCTCTTTCCATAAGCTGAGGCAAGCGGGCCATTGTGCCGTCGGGATTAAGAATCTCAATAAGCGCGGCAGCAGGACGCAGACCTGCGAGACGGGCAAGATCAACGCCGGCCTCTGTATGGCCAGGGCGACGCAACACACCCTCATCCTGAGCATAAAGAGGATGAACATGACCGGGACGACCAAAAGTTTCAGGAGTGGAAGAGGGATCAGCCAATGCCCTCAGCGTAGCGGCACGATCATGAGCCGACACACCGGTGGTGCATCCTTCAAGCTTATCGACCGTTATAGTAAACGGAGTGCCGAGCATTGAAGTATTGTTAGGCACCTGACGGTCGAGCCCCAACTCATGACAACGTGAAATAGTGAGCGGAGCACAAAGCTCGCCTCTGGCATTGGTTATCATGAAATTCACATGGTCGGGAGTAACCAACTCGGCGGCCATGATAAGGTCGCCTTCATTCTCGCGGTTTTCATCGTCAACCACTATCACGAATTTACCTTGACGGAAATCATCAAGAGCTTCTTCTATACTGTTCATATATATGATATTGTCGAGGTTATGAAATTTATTTTTCAGTTAATAATGCCGGAACGTTGTCGGCAAATTTCTTTACTTCTTGCGCCTCCTGCCTGAGATTGCGCAACTTGCTGCGCCCTATGAGATAAATGGGATAGGAGATGGGTAAAAGTATTTTAGCCACAATCAACAGCTTATTGTTTCCTAACGGATTATAAAGATAATTCCACACTATAACCGGAAGTGAGGAAAGAGCGTTTATAAGCTTCAACGAGGTGGTGTTGGAAAAATACTCTACAGCTGCCTCAAGTGATTCACTCAGCGACGTCACCTCACCACGGGTCACATATCCTTTCCAATAAGCGCTAAAGCCGAGTTTTTCGGGAATACGGGTAATGATCTCTGATGCGCGCGAATCGAGTCCGGATATAATTTCAGCCGACTTTTCAGGGGTAATCGAGAAGATAAGCACCTCTTTCATGGCCACAGTTCGGGTTTCGCGCAAACCAAACAGTCTGCGGAAGAATGCACGATAGGCATCGGCATTAAATACAGCCGAATCTCTCATCGCCTTATAAGTGAAGAACACGCCGAGAGGCAGAAGCACCGCCGAGCTGAGCCATATACCGATCCACACCTCAAGTTTTCCGTCTCGAGCAAGCTTATAACCGGTGTTATCGATAATATAATAGAAGATAAACAGGAACACCGATATAACCAGAGGCATACCGAGACCGCCCTTTCTAATAATGGCTCCGAGTGGTGCGCCGATAAAAAAGAAAACTATGCAGGCAAACGAAAGTGTAAACTTGCGTATCAGCTCAATCTCATGACGACGTATGGTATAGCGGTCATCATCCATCACTATTCCTTTATAGTGATAGTCACCCTGATTGCGACGGGCTTTAACGAGCGCCTGATTGAGATATGAGAGCGCACGGCCTGAAGTCGATGAGTGGAAAATCGAATCAACATTCATAGGCTTGGTCAATTCCATGTAGCGCATTCTCCGCTGTGGGGCATGATTAGCCGCCTGCGCATCATGATCATCGGGCAAAGCCCTGTCACTACTGCTCACACGGGGTTGTGGAGAACTATGATTGACACTCACCTCCTCGGCCACTACATTCATAAACGGATATACTCTCAGGTCAGAGCCATATATAGTGCCAATTGAGTCAATGCGATGGTTAACCGAGTCGATCGTAGCTCTCAGCTCAGTGATATTCTTACCTACATACTGATTGCGCATACCATCTTCATCAAGGCGATTGAAGTTGGCGTCAAACTTCATCAGAATTTTCTTAAACTGGAATGACTCACGACGATAGGGCACCGAGTTGACATTTCTGCGCTGCTCGCGAAGATTCTCAAACTGTTCGCCCGACCAAAGAGATATTATCAGATTGGCCTTATCTTCGGTTGAAGCCAACCGACCCGAATCGGCAAGAATCACCGCGGCGTTGTCAAAACCTTTCGAGAAATCATAAATCATCAAATCGTAGAGAGTGCCGGTCTCACGGTTTTTTGACTGAACAAACAGATTATAACCGGGAATCTGGTCATAGAACACCCCTTCGGGAATCTCAAGCTCGGGAGATTTCTGACGCACACTATAGAGCAAAGTCCACATTTTCACCTGCGAAACAGGCAGCACATTGTTCTGAAAGAAAAATGCCCCGACCGCAATCAGCGCCACCAGCACAATGAGCGGTTTCATGACCTTAAGCAGCGATATACCCGATGCTTTCATGGCCGTAAGCTCGAAGTTTTCGCCGAGGTCACCGAATGTCATCAGCGATGACAGCAGAATCGACAGCGGCAATGCAAGAGGAATCATCGACAGAGCCGCATAGAAAAACAGCTCCGTAATCACATCGATCGACAATCCCTTGCCCACAAGCTCATCGATATATTTCCACAAAAACTGCATCATCACGATAAACAGACATATAAAGAATGTCATCGCGAATCGAGGCAGAAAACTTTTGAGAATAAATATGTAAAGTCGCTTAATCACTGTGGGTCGGAAATATACATATTAGCCGGAGACGGAATCACCGGCGGGGTGGAGAACTCATACTTTCCACTGCGCAGCAGTGAATTGAGCCGACGGCGCATAGGATCGTGCCACCAGCCCCATTTGTTGAAATATCGGCACATATTTATGATGTGAACCTTGAGGAGCGAAAGAGAGCGGTATGACCCCGCGGCATGATCATGAGTTATCACAATACCCGGCACACAGGCCACCCCAAATCGCTCGTCAAGCCGTCGGGAAAGGTCTATATCCTCGGGATACATGAAATAGCGCGGATCAAAAAGTCCGGTTTCCTTAAGCGCCGAGCATCGTATCATCATGAAACTGCCCTGCACGTATGGCACCCTGAAAGGCTCCTTCTTCGAAAGATGTCTCAGCAGATAACGCTCCCTGCGCCTGCGAAACATAAACCGTGGCAAAAACCGTCGGGCAATCAGGTCAAGCGGGGTAGGCAACATCCTTGCGCCCTCCACATCGCTGCCGTCAGGGCGCTTCATAGCCGGCTGTGCCATCGCTATCGAAGGATTGGCATCGAGAAACTCACACAGCCGCGAAATAACCTCGGGATCGAAACTCACATCGGGATTAAGCACCAGATGGTAATCATATCCTCTTTCAACCGACTCGACCATAGGAATATTGTGAGCGCGGCCATAACCCACGTTGGGATTAGCCAGATATTCCGCCCCTTTGTTACTCTCAACCAATCGGCGTGTTGAGGGCTCAGATGAATTGTCAACCACGACTATCCTACCCACCAACTTATTGGCAAGTGATGACAGACAGTTTTTCAACATTCCGTCGGGGGTGTGATAGGTCACGATCGACACGGCAATCATCTTTCGGAATAATTATTGCTTCTTGTCACGTTTAAATTCGAAACCGGCTGTCACTCCGTCATATTGTTCAAGCAAAGAGGAGACACCCTTAATAGTGGAATTTCCCGAAATAGAACTCAAAGTGCGGATAATCACAATCAGCTTCGACACATCAAATGTAATACCCATCTTGTTGCTACCCGACATTGTTATATATGCGTCGACAGCGGTCAGCGAAGAGATAGCTTTGAGAGGTCCGAGATCAAATACCATCTTCATATTGGCGGCCGAGCCCTCATCGGCAGACTCAAACTTACCATTGAGCTTGATGGTTTTTACCTTCATAACAAACGTGCTGTCGCTGTTAACAGTGAGAGTGAGTTTGTCAAGACCCGCTTTGCGGTAATAGGGAGCAAGCTTCTCCTCGGCTGCAGTAGCGGCAGCCACGCCACCCGCCTTTTTCAGCAGGTTGTCGCTCTTAAAAGTCACCGCAGGCCCGTCATAACTCCATGAGCCGGCAAGCGAAGCCACCGACACCTTGTCGGTCGAAATAAGATTGCCGAGCAAACCCGAGAGAAGATCGGGATTAGGATTTGAAAGCGCCTTGACAGGCACCGATATAGCAGCCATTATCAACAGCCACACAATAGCCAGAGGTTTGCGGAATGAGGTCATTTCTATTAAAATTACAGTTATCAATAACGTCGCGACAGACAGGCCGTCAACCGACCGCCCCGAAACAACATGCAAAGATAATCAAAAAAAGCCAACCCGCAACCTTAACAGTGCTCTGTTTGTAAATGCAAATTAATTCCCTTAGCTATTATAGCTCATTACACACTAACCTATTCCTTATCAGTTGCATTATTTCTTGCGTTGAGCCTTGAGCGAAACATCTTCCCTTTATTTTGTATAAAAATTACTCATTTTAATTTTGAGAATCCTTGTGTTGGAGATAAAATATAGCTTTTTT
>JAIDXU010000338.1 GCA_029058455.1 Paramuribaculum sp. | reverse complement strand
CCTACAAGGTGCAGGACAATGCCATAACCATCGTTGAGAACTTCGATTTTGAAACCCCCAAGACAAAACAGTTTGTCGAAATGGCTAAAAATCTCAACGTTATGGGCAAAAAAGTGCTCGTGGTTTTGCCGGAAGTGGAAAATAACGTATATTTGTCACTTCGCAACGTGCCCAATGCAAGTGTCATCACTGCAAAGGACATCAACACTTATGCCATCATGCACTCCAATGCCATTCTTCTTACAGAAGGTGGCCTTGAAGTGATCAACAACATTTAACTCCAAGAGATAATAACCAATGGAAATCAACATTCAGCCAATCGTTACAGAGAAGGCCACAAAGCTCACCGACAAGCTCAACCGCTACACGTTTAGCGTGTCGAAAGAAGCCGACAAGCTCCAGATCAAGAAACTGGTTGAGAAGCTCTACGGCGTTAAAGTTGTGAATGTCAACACTATGGTAGTGCGTGGCAAAAATAAATCCCGCTGGACAAAATCAGGCCTTCTCCGCGGCAAGACCAATGGCTACAAAAAAGCCATCGTTACCGTGGCCGAGGGTCAGACCATCGACTTCTACAGCAATATCTAATATAAAAAATGGCAGTTAAAAAATTCAAGCCCACCACACCGGGGCAGCGACACAAGATTATTGGCGTTTATAAAGGAACAATCACTGCTACAACGCCAGAGAAATCTCTTACAGTCGGCCGTAAAAGCACCGGCGGTCGTAACGCTGAAGGCCACCTCACCAACCGCTACATGGGTGGCGGCCACAAGCGTAAATACCGCATTATCGACTTCAAGAGAACTAAAGACGGTGTGCCCGCCGTTGTCAAAAGCATCGAATATGATCCTAACCGTTCCGCTCGTATAGCCTTGCTTTATTATGTTGACGGCGCAAAAGCTTATATCATCGCACCCAACGGACTCAAAGTTGGCGCAACAGTGGTTAGCGGTCCCGATGTTGCTCCCGAGGTAGGCAACGCCCTTCCCCTGAGCAAGATTCCTGTAGGTACACTCGTTCATTGCATCGAGCTTCGTCCCGGACAGGGAGCTTTCATGGCCCGTTCAGCCGGCACATTCGCCCAGCTCACTTCACGTGAGGGCGACTATGCAATCATCAAATTACCCTCAGGCGAGACCCGCAAAGTGCTTGCTACCTGCAAGGCTACAGTTGGCGTTGTAGGCAACAGCGAACACTCACTCGAGAGCAGCGGTAAAGCCGGTCGCTCACGCTGGCTCGGTCGTCGCCCCCGCAACAGAGGCGTTGTGATGAACCCGGTAGATCACCCCATGGGTGGTGGCGAAGGCCGCGCTTCCGGTGGACATCCCCGTTCACGCAAGGGTCTCTATTCAAAGGGCCTGAAGACACGCGCTCCGAAGAAGCAGTCATCGAAGTATATCATCGAGCGTCGTAAAAAGTAATCTGATTGATTAACTAAGCATCACAATTAAGAAATGAGTCGTTCATTAAAAAAGGGCCCGTTTATCAGTGTGAAACTCGAAAAGAAGGTTTCGGCAATGGATGAAAGCGGCAAGAAGGCCGTAATCAAAACATGGAGCCGCGCCTCGATGATTGCCCCTGAATTCGTCGGACATACTTTCGCAGTTCACAACGGTAATAAATTCATTCCCGTCTATGTCACTGAAAATATGGTTGGTCACAAGCTCGGTGAGTTTGCTCCCACCCGTAACTTCAGAGGTCACGCCGGTAACAAAAAATGAGTTTCGCCCAAGCTAAACCACTTTTGATAATAAGCTAAACAACGATACCAAACAATGGGTAAACGAAAAAGATTATCAGCCGAACTCATCAAGGAGCAGCGCAAATCGGTGGCTTTCGCAAAGCTCACCAACATTCCCTCCTCTCCCCGCAAGATGCGCCTCGTGGCCGATCTCGTGAGAGGTAAAGAGGTTTTCCTCGCGCTCGGCATCCTGAAGTTCTCCAATAAAAGTGCGGCTGCAGTGCTCGAAAAGCTGCTCCGCTCGGCCATCGCCAACTGGGAGGCCAAAAATGACAAGCGCGCTGAAAACGGCGAGCTTTGCATCAGCATTATTCATGTCGACTGCGCTCCCATGCTCAAGCGCCTCCGTCCGGCTCCTCAGGGCCGCGGCTACAGAATCCGCAAACGTGCCAACCACGTGACACTGATTGTCGACACCATCGAAAACGTCAAAAACAACAAGGCATAATCACATGGGACAGAAAGTTAATCCTATCAGCAACCGTCTGGGAGTCATTAGAGGCTGGGATTCCAACTGGTATGGCGGTAAAAAATACGGCGATACCCTCCTCGAAGATTCCAAGCTGCGCAAATATCTCAATGTGCGCCTTGCCAAGATGAGCGTGTCACGCATCGTAATCGAGCGTACCCTCAAGCTCATCACAATCACTGTCTGCACCTCACGCCCCGGTCTGATCATCGGCAAGGGTGGCTCAGAGGTTGACAAACTCAAAGAAGAACTCAAGAAAATCACCGACAAGGATGTGCAGATCAACATCTTTGAGGTGAAGCGTCCCGAACTTGACGCCGAGATCGTAGCTTCGACCATCGCCCGTCAGATCGAAGGCAAAATCGCCTACCGTCGCGCTGTGAAGATGGCTATCGCAGCCACAATGCGCAGCGGCGCCGAGGGTATCAAGGTGCAGGTGAGCGGTCGTCTCAACGGCGCCGAAATCGCCCGCAGCGAAATGTTTAAGGAAGGCCGTACACCCCTCCACACTCTCCGTGCCGACATCGACTATGCTCTCGTTGAGGCACACACCAAGGTAGGTGTAATCGGTGTAAAGGTATGGATCTGCCGCGGTGAGGTTTACGGCAAGCGTGATCTCGCTCCCCAGTTCACTACCCAGGCCAAGGAAAATCGCGGCTCATCTTCACGTGAGGGTGGCAACCGTCGCGGTGGTTTCCGCAAACCCAAAGCTAACCGTTAATCCTCGACTCAGGACGCTTTAACAATCCAAACATCTCAAAACGATCATGTTACAACCTAAGAAAACCAAATTCCGTCGCCAGCAAAAAGGTCGCATGAAGGGCATCGCCCAGCGTGGCAATCAGTTGGCATTCGGTTCTTTCGGCATAAAGACACTTGAGTCGAAATGGATCACCGGCCGTCAGATTGAGGCCGCCCGTCTCGCCGTTACACGTTACATGCAGCGTCAAGGTCAGATCTGGATC
>JAIDXU010000337.1 GCA_029058455.1 Paramuribaculum sp. | reverse complement strand
CTACTTGATTTTGATGAAATCACTCCTTGATATGAAGTTCCTCGCGGAGGAACGGAGCGGTGGGGGAGGATGTGCGGGCAACCTCTTCGGGAGTGCCGGTGGCAAGAATTCTGCCACCGTTGCGACCGCCGCCGGGCCCGAGGTCGATGATGTGGTCGGCACATCTCAACACATCAAGATTATGTTCGATCACCACGACGGTATTACCCTTGGCCACCAACGAGTCAAACACCTTGAGCAACACTCTTATGTCATCGAAGTGAAGGCCGGTGGTAGGCTCGTCAAGTAGAAAGAGGGTCTTGCCGGTGTCACGCTTGGCAAGCTCGGTAGCGAGTTTTACACGCTGATTCTCTCCTCCTGAAAGTGTGGATGAGGGTTGGCCGAGTTTGATGTATCCTAAGCCGATATCCTGAAGCACCTTTATTTTTTTGAGAATGTTGGGCACATTTTCAAAAAATTCCACGGCGCGGTTGATGGTCATGTCGAGAATGTCGGCAATTGATTTGCCTTTAAATCTCACTTCAAGAGTCTCACGATTATAGCGTTTGCCGCCACAGGCCTCGCACGGCACCAGAACGTCGGGCAAGAAGTTCATCTCGATGGTGCGGTAGCCGTTGCCGCCACATGCTTCACAACGCCCTCCCTTTACATTAAAGGAGAAACGCCCCGGTTTATAACCTCTGATCTTGGCTTCGGGGAGGCCAACGAATAGAGCGCGTATATCGGCAAACACGCCGGTATAGGTAGCGGGATTGGAGCGGGGAGAGCGACCGAGTGGCGATTGGTCGACGGTCACAACCTTGTCGATGTTTTCAATGCCCTCGATGGCTCGGTAGGGGAGGGGGTCGGTGTTGGCGCGATAGAACTTATGGGCGAGGATGGGTTGGAGAGTGCCGTTGATTAGCGACGATTTGCCGCTGCCGCTCACACCCGCAATGCAGGTAAGGGTGCCGAGAGGTATGGTGAGGTCTACATCCTTGAGGTTGTGGCCTGTGGCTCCGAGCAGCTTGAGAGTCTTGCCGTTGCCTGCACGTCGCACCGCCGGCGTGGGTATCTCGAGTTTGCCGTTGAGATAGTTGGCGGTAAGGGTGTCGCCTTTGAGCATATCTTCGGGAGTGCCTTGAAACACAACCTCGCCACCTTTGCGCCCCGCTTTTGGGCCTATGTCAACCACATAGTCGGCTTCGGTCATCATCTCTTTGTCATGCTCCACTACAATGATTGTGTTTGAGGCATCGCGCAGTTGTTTGAGAGAGTTGATAAGGCGTCGGTTGTCGCGCTGATGCAGTCCGATCGACGGCTCGTCGAGAATATAGAGCACATTGACTAGTTCCGATCCTATCTGTGTCGCGAGTCTTATGCGCTGGCTCTCGCCACCCGAAAGGGTCGATGAGTTGCGGTTAAGCGACAGATAGTCGAGACCCACATCAACGAGAAATCCCAGTCGCGACACAATCTCCTTGATTATCTCGCGGGCTATGATGCGCTGGGTGGGCGACAGTTTATCCTCGAGAGTCAGCATATAGCTGTGGAGTTCGGCGATGTCGAGGCGGCACAGTTCGGCAATGTTGCGGTTGTCGATAAAGAAGTGAAGCGCTTCGCGGTTAAGGCGGTCGCCATTACACTCCTTGCAGGTTGTGCGCGAAAAAAACTTCTCGCTCCATTTGCGGGCCGAGGCATCGGCGTCGTCGGCCTGCTGCATTTCGAGATATTTCACTAGGCCGTCATAACTCAGCGTGTAGTTGGCTATTGTGCCGCCGTCGTTGCTCACAACGAGCGGCTCGGTCGAGCCATAGAGAATATCGTTGAGCGCTTCGGGGGGCAGTTGGCTGACCGGAGTTTTGAGTGTGCTGCCATATTTGCGGCAGATGGCGCCGATCTGCCAGAATATCATCCGGTTCTGATATTTGCCGAGTGGCTCTATGGCTCCGTCGTGGATTGATTTCGAGGGGTTTGGAATTATTTTTTCGATATCTACGGTGTCGACATACCCGAGACCTTTACAAACCTCGCAGGCGCCGCGGGGGGAGTTGAAGGAGAAGTTGTGGGGTGCGGGTTCACTATATGACAGGCCGCTTTCGGGGTCCATGAGCATTTGAGAGAAATGGGCGGTCTGTTCGGTCTCGGTGTCATAGACCATCATCTGTTTGTCGCCCTGGCGCAACGCTTCACTCACTGTTTCGCGCAGGCGTGTATCATCCTTGGCCGACACTTTCAGCCGGTCAACCACCAGCTCAACCGAGTGGTTCTTATATCGGTCGAGCTTCATGCCGTAGGTTATCTCCATCAGTTCACCGTCGACCCTCACTCTGAGATAGCCTTTTTTGCGGAGGGTTTCAAACAACTCCTTGTAGTGACCTTTGCGGTTTTTAACCAACGGGGCGAGAATCAGGATTTTTTTGCCGTCATAGCGGTCGAGGATAAGGTCGACTATTTTCTCCTCGCTGTATTTCACCATCGGCTGCCCGGTGATGAAGCTGCGCGCTTCGCCTATGCGGGCATAGAGAAGTCGCAGAAAATCATATACCTCGGTGGTTGTGCCTATGGTGGAGCGGGGATTGCGGTTAACCGTTTTCTGCTCGATGGCTATAACGGGATTGAGTCCGGTGACTTTGTCTACGTCGGGACGCTCCAACGCACCGAGCATATTGCGGGCGTAGGAGGAAAATGTTTCTATATAGCGGCGCTGACCTTCGGCATAGATAGTGTCGAAGGCAAGCGACGACTTGCCTGAGCCGCTTAGCCCGGTAATCACTGTGAGAGAGTTGTGGGGAATGTCAACGTCGATGTTTTTTAGGTTGTTGACTCTCGCACCCCACACCTGCAGCGATTCTTCGGGTTTGACCTGAGAGTCGGTATCGGCAAGGGTATCTACTATTGGATCGGTGTTTTTCATAATTGTTGATCTATAACCCAGTTGGGGTTGAATACCGGATTGGGAGCCTTACGGCGACTGAGTGCGTCGCCCGAGGCTACGGCTACTTTATATACTTTGTTTTTGGGATTGTCGAGTTTCTTGGCTCTGATCCACGGGTTGAGATCGCGCAATATGTGGAATGTCATGCCGTGGTCAGCAGCCCATGCGGGCCAGTCGGCTACCGAGTCGCTCACCTCTACATATTCCACCTCGATGGGGCGGTAGAGGTCGTTGGAAGTGAGACGGAAACCGTAGTCGGCGGGGTGTTCCATGATTTCCTTCATGGCCATCATTCTGAACGGATAGCGCGAGGTCTCATCGGTGAGATAAAGGTCGAAGGCGGTGTCGCTGCCTTGTGCGGCCAGTTCGCGGGTTATGCGGTTCATGCCTCCGTTGTAGGCCGCCGCCACGCTCTCCCAATTACCTAAAGAGGAGTAGGCTTTTTTCAGGAAACGACATGCGGCGCGTGTGGCCAGCTCGGTGTTGTAGCGCTCGTCAACCTGATCGCTTACCTCAAGGCCATATTCTTTGGCGGTGGCAGGCATAAACTGCCACAGACCGGCGGCCTTGGCTCCCGACAGAGCGCGGTTGTTGAGAGAGCTTTCTATACAGGCGAGATAGAGAAGGTCGAGCGGCACTTTCTCCTCCTTCAATATGGGAGCCATTATCGGGAAGTAGCGGTTGGCGCGCTTGATAGTGGCAAGGGTGGTGCCGTGGGTGAAAGTCATGGCGGTGAGTTCGCGGTCAAAGCGCTCGAACATATCCATACGGTCGAGATCTATTTTTTTGCCGCAAAATTCCACTTCGTATGGCACGGCCGGAGTGACAACCTGGGTGAGAACACGGCTTCGTGAGGTGTCGTCGCCGTCGGATGAGGTGTCGGAAGCTTCGGCGCGGGTGCAGCTCCATGAGGCTATGGCGCTTCCGAGTATGCCGGTCAGTATTATTGTTCCGACCGGGCGATTAAGATTAAAGAGTGTCATATAGTCTTGAATAACAGAGAGATTAAGAGAAGTTTATTGATCGCGGGGCGGTGATTACTTAAAGCCCACGATGTTGATGTCACCGCTGAGTTTGTAGTCGCGGCCGTCGGCACCTTTGGCGGTGATGACGTAATAGTAGACTCCCGGCGGCACGAGTTTGCCACCCGATTTGCCGTTCCATCCTTGTGAGGGATCGGTGAGGTGGGCCATCTGCTTGCCCTGACGATTGAAGATATGGCAGTCGAAGCTGATTATCGACTTATAGCTGACGCGCCATTCGTCGTTAACCCCTTCGGAGGCTCCGGGCGAAAATGCGTTGGGACATTTAATATCGCTGTCGCCGATATTCACCCTATAGGTCTGGCCGGTATATGAGCAGCTTCCGTCGGCGTTGGCACACTCAAATCTCACGTATGTAGTGCCGCTGTCGTGGAAAGTGTAGGTCATAACGGGATCGTTGACCCTTATGGTGATGAGGTTAAATTCGGGGTCGGAGGCTATCTGCCATTCGGTGAATATCGCCGCGTCGGTTACTTCGGCGGCAAATTCTATTTCGGCAGGTGCCGATCCGCCGAGATCGTCGTTGCCGGTCGATTGCTCGTTGTCAGATTCGCGTCGGTTTTGGGTCGCTGACTCCTGAGCCGCTACAGCTGTGGCGTTGGCCGAGGCCGATTCGACGCTTTCACTAAGGCCCCATGCGGTGAGAAAACGGTCGCCCGAGAGGGTGAAACGGGTGTCACACAAAGGGGAAATCACCGTGAGCCGGTCGTGAAGATAGGAGAACTGCTCTACGGTCTCAACCTGCTCCCAGCGCGAGTTGTCGCTGCTGTATTCCAAAGTGCGGTAGGCCACCGTGATTGCGCGGTCAATCTCCACGCTTCGCCCTGTCACCGAATAATAGTCCATTCTTGCCCCTGTGCCTTTTACGGCAAGTTCGGCTGTTTCACAACCCATTGCCGCAACCTCTATGCTCTCGGCTCTGAAGGGTGAGAGGGAATAGTCGGCAACCCAGAAACAATATCGGCGGTTATCCTCCTCGACTATGTAGCCCATATTGCTTTCCAGAGAGGTAAGGGTTACATCGCTCCCGTTGCGCTCTATGCCTTTGGTTATCTCCTCGGCATAACCACCACCCATCGAGCTGTATTTCATCCATACAACCCTGGCAGTCGGCGAATTGGCTTTATAGGTGGCTTTCATGCCTTTTACCGAATAGACCACCCACACATTGTTGAGGCCGGTCGATGAGGCGGCTTCGATTTCAACGGGCGGATATGCACCTCCCGTCAGTTCTACAGCCGCTTTGACGGAGAAAAGGCATAAAGACATCAATGTCAATATAAGGAGTCGGATCATGAGTCGGAATTTAAAAAAGTTGCATAAATTATAACTCACAAAGATACAAAATATTGCCGGAAAAACCTCGTTTCTCCGGCAATATAAATCTTAATTAATCTTATTGGCTCGCGGAACCTATAGGTCGGATAGGTCTGATGAGACTGATTAGTCATCAGCTTCTTGGTCGGGGGTGTAGGTGGACATGGCTTTGGCGACGGCTCTTTCGAGGTCAGCGCCATAGATGTCGCGCGCTACGATTATGCCCTCGGGGTCGAAAAGAATTATCGAGGGAATTGAGGAGATGCCGTAGGCGTCGGTAGCCACGCGCTGAGTGTTGAGGATGTTGGGCCACGGCAAACCGAGTTGGTCGATTGCGGCGAGGGTAGCCTGAGGCTCATCCCACACGGCTATGCCGACTATCTCAAGGCCTTTATCGGCCCATTGTGAATAAATCTGCTTTAGGGTAGCGGCTTCACGGCGACAGGGGCCGCACCAACTTGCCCAGAAGTCGACTAAGGTGTATTTTCCGCGCCCTACATAGTCGCTGAGTTTCACAACGGCGGTGTCGCCCGCAATTTCAAAATCCACAAACTTGTTGCCGGGAGAGGTGCGTTGCTTGAGTTTCTGAGCTTCGATGAGACGGGTGAGACGTATGCCGCGATTAATCGAGGGATAGGCCGCAAGCATTGAATCGAGCTGAGACGAGGTCATCTCATAGGCCTCCTGAAGCAGGAAATACTCACCGAGGGGATCGGAGATGTGAGCTGTGATTGCCGAGTCAATGCTGGCAGAGAGGTTTGCACGAGCTTTGGCCATGAGAGGTCTGAACACTGAGTCGGCATAATGGTAGCGTCGGGCGGCAAGGGTGTCGCAGATATGCGCGAGACTGTCGCGCGCGGCAATATGCGAGGTCAGCGCGAGATTGAGGGGAGAGCCTGTGGCGAAGCGCGAAAGGGTGTCGACCGAGATTTCTCCCGGCTCCACAACCAAAAGACCCCGGCGTGAGCCTTCGATGAGAATTCTCGCTATATAGGGCTTGTC
>JAIDXU010000336.1 GCA_029058455.1 Paramuribaculum sp. | reverse complement strand
AGTGGGGTGTAGCATACCTGTCTGAGTCAGTGCCACACCGTTGGTTACGTCACCGCCATTACGCTCTATCTGGTGCTGACGAGCGGTTTCGTAGGCTGAGCGATAGTTTTTTTCAGATGTTTTGCAACCGGAAAATATGGTCAGTGCCAAAGTTGCAATTATGGCTATAGGCTGAATTGATTTCATGATGCAGTTTTGGGGTTGAGGGTTATGACTTCAAGTTGACTGGGGCGCCCTTGGTCGATTGTGAGGCGGATAATGGTGCGCTCACGTTGCCATCCGTGATGACCGGCAGCTCCCGGATTGATGTGTAGCAGGTTGAATTTAGGATCGGGCATCACTTTCAGGATATGTGAGTGACCGCACACGAGCAGTTTTATATTGTTTTCGGCAATCACTTTTGCCGCTCCGGGCGCATATTTCCCGGGATAACCGGCTATATGTGTGAGCCACACTTTTACCCCTTCGGTCTCAAATATCAGTGACTCGCTGCAACGGTGTCTCACCATGCCGTGATCAATGTTGCCGCATACGGCTCTGACCACAGGGGCTATCTCCTGCAGCCGCTCCACAATGCTGTAATCGCCTATGTCGCCGCAATGCCATATTTCGTCACAACCGGCAAAATACCGGCTGAACTTATCGTCCCAGCATGAATGGGTGTCGCTTAATATTCCTATGAGTTTTGACATGAGTTGGAATCAGATATGAATCATGCGCACGCAATCAAGCAACAGTGTGTTGCGCGAATCATCGGGATTGAGATTGTCGGGAAGCATGAAGATAAGTGAAATTGTGTTGGTGCCTTGTCGTAGGGTGGCTTTGAGGGTATTGCTCCAGCCTTCTCCGCCATAGGGGGGTGGAAGAATAAAGGTTCCGCAGCGCAAGCCGTTGACAAAAAGTGTGCGCATAGCCGCACAACCGCTTCGCGGCATAGCGGCATAATGGAGTGAGATCAGATATTCACCTGTCGAGGGTGCTTCGGCAGAGAGGGAAAGGTTGATATTGCGATGGGGCGATAGTTCTATAAATCTTTTGGCGTCGTTGCGTCCTGACCGGCCTCGGCTCACATGTCTTACCGTTTCCTCGGGATTTAGAGTTATGATCGACTTATTGTCGGCGGCTATGACAGGGCGGCAACTCCAGCCGGTAATGCCATCGCCATTCTCAGCCTCAATCATTATGATACGAGCTGTTGAGTCAGCCGATAGCGATAGCGACGGCGACGAGATATTGTCGAAATAGTTGCCGTTATCAATCACAACATAGCTTAGCGTGTCGGAATAGTTGAGAATATCCAGACGGTTTCGGGTTAGATTAACCATCGGAGCAGGTGGCAGCGGGGTGACAGGCAATATCTTCTCCGCAGGTTTAACCGATCGGGTCTCGTTAGAGGCCATAGTCATATTGACCACAATATTGTGATTTCCGGATAGGGTAGCGGGAATCTCATTAGAAACGAGGCTGTGGGAGTCGAGAGTGATGTCGGATATTTTACTGCCCGAGCCGATGATTGTGATGTTGAGAGTAGCGTCGCGCCATTTCAGTCCGGTAAGTTTTATGCCTGAATGGAAAGCGGTGGGAACAACAGGGCGTAGTTTCAGCGAGTTGGGGGTTGGGGTTATACCTATAAGACTTTTAACTACAAGCGAGCTTACAGCGCAGATTTCATCATTACCAATGCCGGAATGTAGTTGCGGACAGAGGAGAGTGAGGCAGTTCATCAACGATATGAAGCCGGTTGGATCGTCGGGATATGAGCGCGCAACCTCGGCCGAGGCTACGGCGAGACTTGCCAATTGGAGCGGTGAAAGATCGTTTGGATCAGTTGACCGGATAATATTGCGGGCAATCGCCGGCGAAACTGCTCCTGTCGCGGCGGCAAGCAGGTTGGCTTCGACATCAGCTACCGGCGAAGTAACCGGATCGGGAAGACCGTAGAGTGCCGATGCGCACATAGAGAGACGGGGCACCCAGTAGTGTGTCAGGAGCTGTCGCGCCAAGTCGTTTGCCCTTTGTTGCAGGTGGCGTCGGCGTTCCGCACTGACCGGGGAATTTTCAGGCGTGAAGAGCGCGAGTGAGTTTATGGCGCGTTGTGCCGCAAGATTTACACGATAGCTCATAGCTCCCATTTTTTCGACCGGCAACATCCACGGGGCATAAAAAGACTCTGATTTCAGCGAGTCGAGTGTGGGGATTCCCAACATGAAAGGGGAGTCGGGAGAGGAGAGTACCCTGAGATCGGAGGTGAGAGACCGATCGATTACTTTGGCGGCATACGAAGCCCATTGCTCACTTGCACCGGTATAATAGAGGTCGATGGCGGCCTGTCCCCATATCAGGCGGTCGGCATCACTAAGCGGCCATTGACGTGGAGAGCCGTTTTGACTCACAGTCATGATTCTCATCTGCTCGTTGTCAACCAAAGAGCGGAGCGCGTTTTCGGCTTCATCTATATTGCCCAAAGGAAGCAGAGCGATAATCTGATAGGAATTGAGCGGAGAGGTGAATCCCGAATCAAAGGCTTTACTTAAGGCGGCGTTGGCAAATGAGTCGAAATAGGGGATTGAGGTGGTGAGACGCAGAGATTGGGTGCCGCTGTTTGAAGCCCTGTCACGATAAACGTGAGTAGTGCCGCCTGATGTTATCGCTATCGAATCGGCATAGATCTCAACGGCGCCGGAGGGGGTGTCAACATGCCACACCGGGGCATTATCATGCGATGACGGCACACATCCTGACATGATTATGACCGCCAGAGCCACAATCATGCTACGGGTTAGTGCTGTCAATGACCGCATTAGTTTATGAGTGGGTGAGTTTATCAGTCGAGGGGCAGTTTGTTAAGCTGCTCGATATAGTCAAGAATCTCCTCACGACCACGGCCATCCTCGCTTGAGGTTAGGAAAACGGGGGGAAGTTCCTCCCATGTCTCCAGAAGTTTGGTGCAATAGGCCGCTACTTTCTGTTTACCGGCCACTGGACCCATCTTGTCGAGTTTGGTAAATACGATGCTGAACGGAACATCGTTTTCAGCCAGCCATTCCATAAACTCCATATCAATGCGCTGCGGGTCAAGCCGTGAATCGATGAGCAAAAAGAGGTTGGTCATCTGAGGGCGGTTGAGAATATAGCCCTCGATCATGCTGCGCAGTTCATCGCGTGATTCTTTGCCTCGACGAGCGTAACCATATCCCGGAAGATCGACGATTGACCATGAATCATTAATATTAAAATGATTGATAAGCATGGTCTTGCCTGGTGTCGCTGAAGTTTTGGCAAGATTCTTATGGTTGGTGAGCATATTGATGAGAGAGGATTTGCCCACATTCGAGCGCCCGATAAATGCATATTCATGGCGCATTTCTTTAGGGCATTGCGCCACATTGGATGATGAGACCTGAAAACGGGCTGAATTTACTAACATTGTCTTTCTGTTTTTAAGTTCTGACTTTTTTGGTAGATGTATGAAGCTTCACCTGTCGAGCAGCAACGGAGCGAGCGAATCGGGTGATTCGGCTTTAATGGCGTCTTTAAAACCTGACTCATAGGCTTGAGCGGCGGAACTGCCGAAACGGGTGGCTATGATTTGCTGTCGCGCCCGGGTGTCGAGCAGTCTTACTGAAAATTCTTCCTCAGTGAGATTTTCTCCCAGTAAGGCGGTCGCATGTTCATATCCGAGTGAGTAGGCAGCGGTGTCGGCCGGTGCAACCGCTGCTACACCTGAGCCGGAATGAAAACTGCGGCCTATCATCATCCCGCCCGACACTACAAGTGCCACACATGTGGCCGCGAGGGTGTAAATCGGATAAGGATATTTGCCGGAACGACTGAACGCAAATACATTCATAGTAACAAAATCATCAGTATGAAAGTTTCAAGGGTTGTTGACAATGGCTGCCACACGATCTCTCACCTCTTCCATCAACCAGCGGGGTGTGGAGGTTGCTCCACATATTCCTATCGATTCGGCATCAGAGAGCCACGCGGGGTCAATGGCGTCGGAATTGGCGACGAGATGAGTGCGGGGATTGACAGAGAGACATTCGCCATAGAGCACTTTGCCGTTGGAGCTTTTGGCTCCTGCCACGAAGAGCACAACGCAATGTGAGGCGGCAAAGCGGCGAAGATTGTCGGCGCGGTTGGCAACCTGACGGCATATAGTGTCGTGGGGATATA
This sequence comes from Paramuribaculum sp., assembly GCA_029058455.1. Taxonomy (GTDB): domain Bacteria; phylum Bacteroidota; class Bacteroidia; order Bacteroidales; family Muribaculaceae; genus Paramuribaculum. The sequence continues at coordinate 2,101 of JAIDXU010000336.1, read as the reverse complement.
GATTCACTCCCGGCGACAGCATTTCGGCGATAAGAGATGTGATCTGCTTCATGCCGCTGAGACTTTTGGTGGTCTGCGAAAAGAGATAAACATCTTTGTCGGGGTTGATTTTCGACAGTTCGCTCTGATTCTCAATCACTATGGCTTTGCCGAGAGTCTGCCCTACGAGACCGTTGACCTCTGCATGACCATGTTTGCCGTAGATCACTATCTGCGCGTCGGGATGATTGTCGCATGTTTCCTTAATGCGTCGTTGGAGTGCGAGCACAACCGGACATGTGGCATCGATAATGGTGATATTGTTGCGGGCCGCAATCTGGTAGGTCGAGGGGGGCTCGCCGTGGGCTCTGAGAAGCACCTTGGCATTGGTGATTTCAGAGAGTCGGGAGTGGGTTATGGTTATCAACCCTTTGTTACAGAGTCGCTCTACCTCGTCAGAATTATGCACGATGTCGCCGAGGCAGAACAGTGTGCCCCCTTTGTCAAGCTCCTGCTCGGCTTTATTGATGGCTGTTACCACACCGAAACAGAATCCCGAATCGCTGTCAATCTCTATTTCGACCGGTCGGCGGGTCATGAGATGGTATTTGAACCGGAAGCTTTGGCTACCGCAATATTAAATTGCTCAAGCAGCCATTTATCCTGTTGCTCGATCGTCATATTGGAGTTGTCGAGGGCAATGGCATCCTCGGCCATGCGGAGCGGGCTTTCGGCGCGGGTGGTGTCGATATGGTCACGGTGAACCACATTAGCCAATATTTCCTCAAAGTTAGTGGCAACTCCCTTTTCGATCAGCTCTTTGAGACGGCGCTGCGCACGAGTCTGAGCCGAAGCATTAACAAAAATCTTCAGCTCGGCATCAGGAAATACGGTTGAGCCGATGTCGCGACCGTCCATCACAATTCCGCGGCTACGACCAAATGCCTGTTGCTTGGCAACAAGCGCATGTCTTACTTCGGGAATTGCCGATACAGGTGACACATTGTTGCTTACGGGGAGCTCGCGGATTTCATTCTCGACATCTTCGCCGTTGAGCAGAGTAACCTGACCGTTGGCCGAAGGTCGGAAGTCAATCTCAATTTCGGGCAGCGATTTTATGATTGCTTCGGTATCAACCGCTCCGTCGGGGCCAATCATATCGTGGCGCATGGCAAAGAGAGTTACGGCGCGATACATAGCTCCGCTGTCGATATAACGATAGCCTGTTTCGGCGGCGAGGCGGCGAGCCATGCTGCTCTTGCCCGATGAGGAATATCCGTCGATAGCTACAATGATTTTCTTCATGACTGATTAACTTATATTAGGTCAATGGGTTAGCGAATAGAGGTTGGCGTTGAAGTTTACCATCAGCGTGGTTGCTCCCGAATGAGGTTGGGAGAAAGCCAGACCGATTCCGAAATTAGAAAGATTGATTCCCGCACAAAGCGAAAATCCGCTCAGGAAGTTGCGCGAATAAGTAGCCATATCGGTGCGGGTCTTGTAGTTGTAACCTATGCCGGCATAGAACTTGTCGGAAGGCACGAAGTCGGCTGCAAAAACAAGATGACGCATGAAGTTGGAGCCGAAAGAGTCTTTTATCACAGTCTGCGAGCCGGCGTCGGTGTCCTTGAGGTCATAGAAGGGGAGATGCCAGCGGGTGAGATTCCATGCCGTAACGCTCCATCTTATAGGGAGAGTGCCGAAGCGTTTGCTCCAGCCCAATCTGACATCGATAGGGAGGCGGTCGTAAGAATCATTGAATCGTTTAATCTGACCTCCGAGGTTGGCTACCACCAGCGAAAACGACAGGTCTCTGTCGGGATCATAGTAATTCAGGCCGAGGTCGGTGCAGAGCGCCATCGCAGAATAATCGCCGTAGGAGCTGTGGGCGAGTTTGATTGCGAAACCACCTCTCCATCTGTCGCTGAGATCGTGGGTATATCCGCCCGAAAATGTTATATCTTTTGGAGAATAAGAGCCGGTTACAATGCCGTTTTCGTCGGCTGTGGTCATAGAACCGTAGCCGAAATAGTTGATTGCGGCAGTCCATGCGCCTCTTTCGCCGGCACTGTTGCCGAATCTCAGAGCAGCGAAATTACTGTCGCCGAGATAGTGCATGTAG
>JAIDXU010000335.1 GCA_029058455.1 Paramuribaculum sp. | reverse complement strand
GAGCCTCAACGATGCTGTTGGCCAAAGCAACAGCCTTGGTGATGTGATCGCAGATATGGTTGTCGCCTATTATCTTATGGATATTGGCCGATCTCAGCACTTTCTCTACCGACGGCACAACCCCCGACAACACCACATCTATTCCCGCCTGACGGCTGGAGCGGAGCAACACTTCGAGGTTGTGGAGACCGGTAGCGTCGATAAACGGCACTCGTCTCATTCTGATGATTCTCACGATAGGTTTGTCGGCCATCGAGGTACGCATAAGTTCATCGAACTTGGTGGCGACGCCAAAGAAGAACGGGCCGTCGATTTCATAAATTTCCACACCCGAATCTACATCGAGCACCTCGTGAGTGGTCGCCTCGGTGCCGTCGGCAATGTCGAGCTGACCCGAATAAGCCTTGATCTGAGTGTTTTCCATCACACGGCGCAGGAACAGTATCACCGCGAGAAGCATACCGATCTCGATAGCGATTGTGAGGTCAAACACCACCGTGAGCAGGAATGTGACCACAAGCACCGAAATATCGCTCTTGGGATTGTGGAAAATCGACACCACAGTGCGCCAGCCGCTCATGTTATAGCTCACCACAAGAAGCACTGCCGCAAGACAGGCCATCGGCACAAGGTTGATAAGCGGCATGAGGAAGAGGAATATCAGCAGCAACACCACGGCATGAATCACGCCGGCCACAGGAGTGCGGCCACCGTTGGTGATATTGGTCATGGTGCGGGCTATGGCGCCGGTCACGGGAATACCGCCGAAAAACGGAACCACGATATTTGCCATGCCCTGACCTATAAGCTCGGTGTTGGAATTGGTGCGGGTGCCGGTAACACCGTCGGCCACGGTAGCCGACAGCAGCGACTCGATGGCGCCGAGCATGGCGATGGTAAATGCCGACGGAAGCAGCATGTTGATGGTAGCCATATTAAGCTCGAAGCCGTGGGGCTGAGGAATGTCGGTCGACATCGAGCCGAAACGGTCGCCGATAGTCTCGACATCGAGACCGGGGCAGAGAGCGGTCACGGCGGTGACTATAATAATCGAAATCAGAGCACCGGGAAGTTTCTTGTTGATTTTGGGGGCAACTATTATAATAAGGAGCGAAGCAGCGCCCACAAGAAGAGTTGTGAGATTGATCTGATCGAAGCTGCGGAAATAGAGACCCCACTTTGGAATGAACTCCGAGGGAATATTGGTGAGGCCGAGTCCGAGAAAATCGTTAATCTGGGTTGAGAAGATTGTCAGCGCGATACCCGCGGTAAAGCCGACAACAATAGGATAGGGTATAAATTTGATGACGGTGCCGAGATGAAACAGTCCGAACATCACGAGTATTATGCCCGCCATAAGCGTTGCCACGGCAAGACCCTGCAGGCCGAAAGTGGCGATGATGTTATAGACAATAACGATAAACGCACCGGTAGGACCGCCGATCTGCACCGAACAACCGCCGGCTGCCGACACTATAAAGCCGCCGATAATGGCGGTGATGAGACCCACCGTAGGGCTGACACCCGAGGCGATACCGAAGGCGATGGCCAGAGGCAAAGCCACGATTCCGACCACAATGCCGGCTATCAGATCAGACTTAAATCTTTTGAGACTGTAATGCCCAAGCCAATACAACAGTTTGGGCCTGTAATCAATCGGACCTGAGAAATTCATACCTTAGAAATTGTAAATGATTGGAAACTAATAAAATATCCGGCACGGGGATGTGCTACCCGCTGTAATTTCCGGTTTGAAGCTGCAAAGGTAACTAAAAAATCGCAAAATTTGCAAAAATTTGCAAATTTCCACTCATCTTATCATCTCCTTCTCTTTAAGAGTGAGATGGTGAGGCAGGTGGCGGAGCTGCACTATGATGAGAATTGCCGTCACTACGGTGGCTATGGTATCGCTGATAGGAAACGACACCCACACGCCGTCAAGTCCCAACATCGGAGGGAGAATCCACAACAGCGGGATGAGGAAAAGCACCTGACGGCACAGTGACAGTATGATAGACTTGAATGCCTGACCGATCGACTGGAAAAAGGTGGTGGAAACAATCTGAAAGCCAACACACCAGAACACTACCATTCCTATCGAAAAGGCTTTTGAAGTTACGGCAATCAGTTCGGGGTCAACGGTAAAGGCTCTGGCTATAAGGTGAGGCCACAGCACTCCTACCACACATCCTACCGTCACCACAATAGTCGACCAACCCACGGCGAGATAATACACTCCCTTGAGTCGGTCATACCTGCCCGCGCCGTAGTTATAACCGATTATCGGCTGAAGGCCCTGACATATTCCTATCACGACCATCACAATGAGCGAGGTATATGTTGTGAAAATGCCGGCGGCGGCAACGGCAAGATCCGATCCATAAGTAACGAGCGACCTATTGATAAGCACATTGATGATACTCGACGCGAAATTAACGAGCGACGGAGCGGCGCCTATCGAGATGATTCCCCACACTATCGCCCACTCGAGCCGGTAAATGCCCCGCGTGAATTTCAGGCGGGTGTCGGGCTTCACGAAATGGCCCATGACGAAGATCGCCGAGCAGAGCATAGAGAGATCGGTAGCGATAGCGGCGCCTTTGATGCCCATATCGAGCAGAAAAATAAAGATTGGTGCCAGAATTACATTAACGCCGGCGCCGATAAACATTGTTACCATCGCCCTCACCGGATAGCCCGACGCACGCATTATGTTGTTAAACGAAAACGCAATATTGGTCAGCAGCAGTCCGGGCAACAGAGTGCCGATAAAGTCGCGGGCATAAGGCAATGTCGCGTCTGAGGCGCCAAACGCCCTGAGTATCGGGTCAAGAAACAGGGCGAAAAGCGTTATATAAGCCACTCCGAACACTATGGTAAGCACCAGCGAGTTGCCGAGCACCTTCTCGGCACTGTGATGATCGTTGGCGCCGAGCATTATCGAGATTCTCGCCGCGGCACCCGCGCCGATCAGCACACCCAACGCCGCCGATACATTCATTACCGGAAAAGTTATGGCCAGACCGGCGATAGCTTCGGTGCCCACGCCCTGACCTATGAATATGCGATCAATCACATTGTAGAGCGACATAACCACCATTCCTACCACCGCGGGGAGGG
>JAIDXU010000334.1 GCA_029058455.1 Paramuribaculum sp. | reverse complement strand
TAGCAAGTCTTTATACCATCATCTTTGAGAATGACGATATGTCGGAGTTTTCAAAATTTCTGACCCGCTTCAAAGATAATGGTAGATTGAAGCGCGATTATCAGCTTATTTTATATGCGCTGAAAAAGATTTTGGAAAATGGTGTGCTTGAACGTTATTTCCGTAATGAAGGGAAATACTCAGATCGGGTATGCGCATTGCCTATTGATTCAGGTAAGTTACGTTTATATTGTTTGCGTATTTCTGATAAGATCCTTATTCTTGGAAATGGAGGTATCAAAGCAACCCGTACTTATAATGAAGATTCAGAGCTAAACGGTTATGTGATGGAACTTCAACAATTTGATGAATTGTTGAAAGAGGCAGAAAACGACGGCAGTATCCGTATTGAAGAAACCGGCATAACCGGAGCGGAAGATAAAATCTTTGAATTATGAAAACAACAGCTATACTTTTTGACGAATGTTTGGCTCAGGTTCCTGATGACGTGAAAATGGAGCTTGATATGTCGTTTGCTTTGGCTGATAAAATAGACAGTATTCTACGAGAAAAACATATCAGCCAGAAACAGTTGGCAAAAAAAATGGGAAAACTGAAGCTGAGGTGTCAAGATGGCTTGGCGGCACACATAACTTCACATTAAGAACCATAGCAAAGATCTCTGAAGCTCTGGGCGTTAAACTGTTAACAATCTAAATTCGGAGTCTTTATATATCCGTTCAATAAATGATTTAAAGGAGTTGCTGCCAGTAGGAGCGGAGGGTTGGCCATGAGACGATGAGGGGTGCGCCATCGCGATAGGGAATGTATTGTCCGTTGAGTCGGATGAGGGTGTAGAGGCCGTCGGAGCCTTTGAGAAAAATGACAGCGAGGTTGGCGCCGAGCGGGGTGATATTCTCGACCTGCCACTGTGTGTCGAGATTATCATAATTGTCGGTCACGGCATAGCACCCCGGCAGTTTCATCAGGGCAAAGAGGGGCATGAGTGTCTCGGCATGACCGAAATAGGCGTTCATTTTTAATTGCTGTCGCGGAGAGATGGCTGGATGTTCGAGCGCGTTGTCGGCGTCGTCGATTATTTTGTGGAGCAGCGGTCTTGAGGCAATGGCGGCTATGTCAGATATGTTATTGACCGAATTTCTGAGATAGTGTTCAAGATTTTCGGTTAACCAACAGCTGCGGTATTCTTCGGGCGACATCCATTCGGTGGTAGGCGCGGGGAGACCGGAGCTTTCAAATGCTTGCATAACCTCATACATATTCATCGTTGTGGTTCGGGCATCGAAGTCGAAATCGGGATTGACAAACAGTCTCATGGCCGGCGACTGGGGCACATGGATATTGAAGAAATTTCGGTAGGCATCTGACCGGGTTATGGTGGCGCGATAGGATTTATAGTCAGGGTTGGAGTCGAAGCAACGGAGCAAATCATCGGCAGAGCCACCCGAAAGGGTTGAGAGCACAAGCTGAGTATTAGCCTGTTCCAAGGCATGGAGAAATTGATACATCGAGAGCACCACCCTCGGCTTGGAGGTGGAGATGGCGCGTATTTTGCCCTGCTTAAGAAGCTGGGGGAGGAAGTGGCTCATCTGAGAGCCGAGGCGCTGCTCCTCATATATGCCGAGAGGGGAGAGGCGACCCCATTTCACAGCCGAGAGTGTGTCGATCTGAATCATTCGCTCCATAAAATCGATTCCGGCAGGAGTGAGGTTTCCTTTAGCGGCCTGCTCGGTGAGCAGCGTTTTGAGATGGCTTACTTTGTCGGGTGAGGAGAGATAGCGGGCACCGTGGCGCGCGACATAGCTCACAAACACCGGTTTGAGAGTGTCACCACCGAGCACAATGGTGTCGTTGGCTGTGAAATTATATGGCATCATCGAGCCGTCGTAGTCGACCGGCAGATTATCGAATGCCGAAACTTTTGCTGTTAAGGCATGGCCGGCGATAAGCAGCGCGAAGATTATAATAATCCGGTTGAGAGAACGGGTAGATTTCATAGTGTCGGGAGTGTGGAGATGTTAAAATAGTTGTGAACTTGTCACTACACTAACCAACATTACTACGGGCTGTTATGTTCTATTCTCCTGATGAAAAATTATTTGCGGCCGAAATCGGCGGGTATCTCCCCCCATTGCTCGGTGTCCCATTTCAGAATGGGGTTTACAATCGTGTGGGTGGCAAGCCATTTTTCCGCTCTGGTTACGAGTTCCATCAGCTTGGCGTTTTCGGCGGTGGGGGTAATTTTGGTATTGGCGTGACGGTGTTTCACCCACGCAATGGCTGTTCGGCTGTCGGAATAGATTGTGCGGTTGGGGAGATTGTGATTGTGGAGCAGCGCGAGAGCATGGACTATGGCGAGAAACTCACCGATGTTGTTGGTTCCACCCTCGAGCGGACCGACATGAAAAATGGTTTTTCCGGTCGATAGGTCCACACCTTGATATTCCACGGGGCCCGGATTGTGGCTACAGGCCGCGTCGACGGCTATGGCATTGCTTACTATTTCGGGATTGGAGGAGAAATCAAGATTCTTGCAGTGGGAGGCGATTGATTTGAGAACACCTATATGCTCTTGTGGAGTACCGCGAAAAGCTTCGACGGCAGCCTCAAGATTAGGGAAACTTTTGTATTTAGCTCCCGGAAATCCGTTTATCTGGTCAAAGGCGTCTTCCCAGGAGTCAAACACTCCCGTGTCGCGTCCTTCCCACACTACATAATATTTCTTTCTGACAGCCATTATATCGCTCAGGATAGATTGAGGAAAATATTTATGTCGATTGCTCTCACGCCTGCTATTCTCGCTATGGCGGGATTAACCGGGCGGCCGAGGAACGTATAGGCCGCTTTCTGCAGACCGGGCAGCAGCTTGAGGGCGTTGTCTACGCCGCCCTCACACGACACCAGACCTGTGAGCATGGTCACAAAGGCATTCGTAAGAGCCATCGCTACTGTGCGTGGCACCGTGGCGTCGGCATTGGTCATATATGCAAGGTTAGAAGGCACACGGGCGGGAAGAGGCACCGGTGGCGCCGCGAGGTCGATGTGGGTAATCGAGGGGAACATCAGTCCGGGGCGCGGGGAGATGTCAAAGATTGCCACACCTTTTTTCATCAGCGGAATGGTGTCGCTTCCTATCACGAATCGCGAGTCAGAGAGCGTGTTGATAACCACGTCGGCGCTGCGCAGGGCGTTTGTCACCACGCGGGGATGAAGAGCCGAGCCGATAGCCCACGGCCCAAGCTCACGCAGGGCGCGGCGAAGCGCATAGACATCGTTGTCAAACAATCTCACCGTAGCTCCGGCTCCCGCGGCTGCGCGTGCGGCGGCACATGCCGCTATTCCCGAGCCGAATACCGTGACCTCACAAGGCACTATTCCGGCCACTCCGCCAAGCAGAATGCCTTTACCGGAGGAATCGCTGAGCAGTCCGGCCGATTTGGCTATGGCTGCGCGGCCGTTGATTTCAGAGATAATATCGGCAAACGGGGTATTGCCCGCTGAATCCTCGATGAGGTCGATGGCAATGGCTATTATATTGCGCGAGAGAAGCGCTCTGATGGCTGCCGGCTGCTGATGGTGGAGCGAGAGCATGGTTATCAGCATGGCTCCGCGGCGAATGTGGCTTATGTCGGCTGTTGACAGCGGGCGCAGATGAATCACGATGTCACAACCCAGGGCGTCGGCACGGTTAACTATTTCGGCGCCACAGCGGGTATAGGCCTCGTCGGTGTAGCTTATACGCTGAGCGGCACCGCGCTCCATTCTCACCGCAAACCCGCTGTCGACCAATATCTGCACTCCCTCGGGGGTGAGGGGAAACCGGCGGTCGGAGAGCGAAGCGCAGCTTGGCAGACCAATGGTGAACCGCCGGGTAGGATTGGCAACTTCACACATGCAGGGTTGGGTTTCCAATCCCTCGGAAGCAGCGGGGCGGGGTGATTTAAAGAAGTCCATGTCTATGACGGTTAGATTGTTGGTGATCAGCGGGTCGGTAGACCGAATTGCTCAATGAAGCGGTTGGCGGTCTGTGAAACCTCCACCTCGTTTTCCAAAAGGTCGCCGGCAAATGAGGCCGACGCCTTGGAATAATATTTCATTCTCTCGGCAAGTTTTTCTTTGATGAAGTCAAGGAGCGCTTCATCGCTCAGAGTGGCTATGAGCGGCCGTTTGTGGCGACCGCGCATGAGCCTTGTGTGAAGCTTGGGTATGGAGGTGTTGAGAAACACCGTCGTGCCACGCGAGTTCATATAGTCGATGTTGTCGAAATGGCAAGGGGTGCCGCCTCCGCAGGCCACAATTACATCTTCAAACTCTCCTACCTCATGGAGAATATTGCGCTCGATGGTGCGGAAACCCTCTTCGCCGCGTGTCGCGAAGATGTCGCGGATGTTGGCGTGAAAGCGGGTCTCGATATAGCTGTCGAGGTCAATAAACTCCAGAGTGGTGAGGCGGGCGAGGTTGCGGCCGAGAGTGGATTTTCCACACCCCATATAGCCTATGAGAAAGATCGGTTTCATTTGCCTGCGGGCTGGAATCTCAGGGTATAGGTCATGGGTGCGTCGGGCACACAGTAGATCGGGAGAGTGCCTACATCCTGTCCGCATGAGGCATTGCCTATGCCGCGGGCAAAGGCGTCGAGGTGAACCACGGTATAGTCGCGGGGAGTCAGTTCCCATGTGTGCATTGCATTCATGAGATCCTCATCGGTGTTGCGGAGAGCCGAGAAGCTCACGTTGCCCTCGGTGAGAATTGTCACTCCGGTGCCGTCGGGCGAGAGGAAGGTGGCCTCACGAAGCTGCTGGCGGTTGCCGGAGCTCTGAGGTTTGGCATATTTGTCCTCCATCGAGCCTACGGTCGAGGTATATCTGCCGGCAGTCACGCCATCGAGACGGTCAACGGTATTGTCCCACGGGCCGAGGGCATAATATTCCACGCGGCTCATTTCGGGATTGAGACCCAGCTCGAGACCGGCACGACGCAGGTTGGCGGTGTGGGGATTGAATGTAGCCTTGATGTCAACCACTCCCGAGGGATAGATGATATATGTGATGTCGGTTGAGCAGAGCGATCCGTCGCGCAGGGCGGTTACTGTCACGGAGCCGTCGGCGGTGGGGGTGACGGTTACTTTTTCGGCGGCGGGCTTGAGGCCGTTTGAAGTGTTGGTGAAGCGGTCGTTTTCAATCCAACGATGGTTGGAGTAAACAGGACCTTGCCCCGGCATAATTATATCCTTGCCGTTTAAGCTCATCTGCTGCATGTCGCCGGTGCGGGTGTTGAAAGTCACGCTCACAAGATTGTTTTTGACGGTTACAATCGAGTCATTGCTTGTGGTGATGTCGAGAGGCTGACCCTGAGCGGTGATTGCAGGGAGCGGAGCGCGGCCGTTGAGCGAAATCTGGGTTGTGGCTACGGGATGTCCGGCGGGAGCATAAAGAGTTTTTTCGCGCTCTACGGCCGAGAGGGTCAGAAGCACTTCGCCTGAGGTAGAGGCTGCGGCAGCGGGGAGTTTAATGGTCATTGTGCCTGACTGACCGGGAGCGATGGCGGGCATACGGCGTGAGCCCGAAGCTACGGGATAGCCGTTCTCAAGCAGTGTCCATGCAAGGTCGAAGTTGTTGAGAGATATGAAATTGTAGCCGTTGCGGAGGCGTATTTCAACCGAGCGGCGACCGGGCGCAACGTTTATCTCATCGAATTTCACGAAGCTGTGGGCGGCTTTTACCTCGGCAAGTTTGGCGCTCTCCTCGCGGGTGGCGGGGATAATGCCGTTAGAGCAGAAGTTACCCTGATGGGGGCCGGGATAGTCGTAGCCGGTGGTGAGAATCTGTTTGCCCTCTTTGAGTCCCTGGGGTGAATAGATGGCCTGGTCGACCCAATCCCAGATACAGCCGCCTACGGTTGAGTTGCTCTGTTCTATCACGTCCCAATATTCATGGAGGTTGCCGATAGCGTTACCCATGGCGTGGGCATATTCGCATATAAGCATCGGCTTGTCGAGGTTGGAGGTGTTGGCATGCATCCAGGCCTGGCCGGGATACATCTTGCTGTAGAAGTCACTGTAGATTTCGCCGCCGTAGGGGAGGTTGATACGTGTACCCTCGTAGTGCACGGGGCGCGAAGGATCGAGAGCTTTGGCGGTGTTGTAGCAATGTTCAAAGTTGCTGCCTGAGCCGGCCTCGTTGCCGAGGCTCCAGATAATTACCGAAGGATGGTTGCGGTCGCGGCTCACCATACGTTCGATACGGTCGTTGAAGGCGGGAATCCATGAGGGATTATCAGAAATCGACTGGTTGGCGTGGTCTTCGAGGTCAGCCTCGTCGATGACATATAATCCGTATTTGTCATACATGGCATACATCTTCTCGTTGTTGGGGTAGTGGGATGTACGCACGGTGTTGATGTTGTTGCGTTTCATCAGCTCCACATCTCTCAGCATCTCCTCGTTGGTGACTGCACGGCCATGTATGGGAGAAGTATCGTGGCGGTTCACACCTTTGAGAAGCACTCGGCGACCGTTGACATACAGCTGCGAGCCTTCGATCTTGACATCGCGGATACCTACGGGAGTGGAGAATGCCATCTCGTCGGTGCCGGCATAGCTGCCGACGGGTCGCTGTGTAACCACGAGGCGATAGAGCCACGGGGTTTCGGCGCTCCAGAGCATCGGTTTTACCACATTGATGGGGAAGTTGGTCTCGGCGTCGGGCGAAGTAATCTCGGCCGAGCGTGAGCCTATGAGTTTGCCTTTGGGATCATAGAGCTTCACGGTCACTGTCTTGGGCTTGAAGTCGAGCGAGTCGCTCATCATCGAAATGGTTACGTCGACATTGGCGGTGCCGTCGGGATTGAGAGTGGTGGCCACATGATGGTCGCGCACCGAGGTCTTGGGCACGGCCGTGAGCCATACGTCACGGAATATGCCGCTCATTCTGAACATATCCTGACACTCGAGATAAGAACCGTCGCTCCATCTCATCACCTCTACGGCAAGAGTGTTTTCTCCGGGGTGGATATAGGGAGTTACATCAAATTCGGCGGTGTTGTTGGCACCTTGGGTATAGCCCACATATTTACCGTTGACCCATACCGAGGCGGCTGAATAGATACCTCCGAAATGAAGTATGGTGCGCATACCGTTCCATGACGAAGGAATGTCGAACTGGCGGCGATAGCTGCCTACGGGATTAATGCCGTAGTTGGCGCCGTTGTCGTTAAATCCGGGGCGTGCCTTGATAAAGGGGGGAGTGTTGGCATGGGGATATTCCACGTTGGCATAGATGGGATGGTCATATCCGAGCATTTCCCAGTTGGAGGGCACGGGAATGGTGTCCCACGACGAAACATCATAGTCCTGCTTGTAGAAGTCGAGGGGGCGTTCCGACGGCTGGCTCACGAGGTTGAATTTCCATGTGCCGTTGAGCGAACGTCTCAGTGAGGATTTGGTGTCGACCCAGGGTGATTCGAGAAACTCGGTGTCGGCCAGCATTTCGGTTTCGTTGGCATAGGGGGTATAGGTTGCTACGCCGGGGAGTTTGTTGATGGCGAAGATAGTTTCATCTTCCCATACCGGGGCGTCGATTTTGGGTTTCTCGACAACGGTAGCGGTAATCCATGCGGTGGGATCGGAGGGGTCGAGATCAACGGCTTTATAGCGGCCGTCTCTGAGCGCATACATTTTGCCGGGTTTGGCCGATGAGGTTAGCACCCATGCGCCATCCATGCCCTGGGCGGGAACGAAGGTAAACAGGGCGTTGCTCCATTCGCCGGCTTTGGCGGGCCACTGCAGCAGATAGTCGATTTTGGGGTTTGAACCTCCGTCGTCGAAATTCTGGTCGTAGAAAGCGCCGCTGATGGCACAACGGTCAAGATCGATCATTTCGATGGTGTAATATTGGCCACGGTTGTTGTCGTCGGTCTTTTCGGCCACGATACGGGCGTTGTTCTCACCGGAGTCACCGTTGCCCAATGACATGCCGGGCATGTTTGCCGGGCTGAGACGGTAGGTAAGGTTGCGGGAGAATCCAGCTTTGTCAGCTTTCTTGATGAAGAACCATGCCGAGCGGTCGGAGAGAGCTTTGGCGCGGTCGGTAAGTGTCAGTGAGCCGTCTTTATCGAGCTTGGCTGCCATCGAAGGGCGGTTGGCCGGTACGAGAAGAACCTCGTTGCCATTGGAGGAAACGGGTACATCTACAATGAGCCATAGCTGAGCTTCGTCACTACCATTGTTCTCTCCGGTTGAAAGGAGATTGCCCTCGGTGCGGAGAGCCATGTCGCTCAGAGGGTTGATGAAGCGCCACGAGCCTGAAAGTTCGGAGATAGTCCAGTAATCATCGGCGTTGTCTTTGGCGAGCGGCGAGGTTTTCACTCCTCCTTGAGGAAGAGCGCCCACTACTTTAGACTGATCGGTTGCAGGAACAATGTTATATAATGCGCCCGGCTGGAAAGTCATAGGATTGGCTTCGGCCATAAGAGGAAGTGCCGGAGGCGTTGATAGAGCGAGAATCGGAGAGGCCGACAGGCTGCCTATCAATATGGCGGCTGCCGCTATGCGTGATATTAGGCTCATGGTTTTAGAGGTATGTTTGGATGTGATCTGGTTAATTCGTTAAGTATGCGCTATGGCATTTTTGTGATAACTCTGACAAAGATAGCCAATTATTCACAATTGAGCAAAAGATTACCGGCCCGGTAAGGCGCGAAGGGTGAAAGTCACGAAACGGTAGCGCAAGCCGCTCGGTTGGTCGGTAAGCCATTCGCCGGTTTGGGTCGCTTTCCATTTGTCGGCATCGATTTCCGGGAAACGGGTGTCGGCGTCGGGAAACACGGCGTCGATTTCGGTGATTATAAGCTTGTAGGCCAGAGGCATCATGCGGCGGTAGAGCTCTCCGCCACCGATTATCATGATTTCCTCAGCACCCCCTTCGGCAGCGAGGCGCACGGCTTTTTGCGGAGAGGAAACAGTCTCGGCTCCGGGAGCTGAAAATCCCGAGCGTGATACTATGATATTGCGCCGGCCGGGCAGTGCATGGGGCAGTGACTGGAAGGTTTTGCGACCCATCACAACCGGTTTGCCAATGGTTGAGGCGCGGAAATGCTTGAGGTCAGCGGATATGCGGAACGGCATGTCGCCCTTAACTCCTATCGAGTTGTCGCGCGCCACGGCCGCTATCATCGTTATTGTGGGTTTGGCAGGTGTCATGAATTCGGGTAAAATCAAACGCTTACTTTGGCGGCGATGTGAGGGTGAGGGTCATAGTCGCTGAGAGTGAAATCGGAATAGGTGAAGTCGAAAATCGATTTCACATCGGGATTGAGAGTCATTTTGGGGAGAGGACGGGGTGAACGCTCAAGCTGCAGACGTGCCTGATCGAAATGGTCGCGGTAAATATGGGCATCGCCGAGAGTGTGGATAAACTCACCCGGCTGAAGTCCGCACACCTGTGCCATCATCATGAGCAGCAGAGCATAAGAGGCGATGTTGAACGGCACTCCCAAAAAGCTGTCGGCGCTGCGCTGATAGAGCTGCATGGAGAGTTTGCCGTCAGCCACATAGAACTGAAACATGGCGTGGCAGGGGGGAAGAGCCATTTTGGGGAGGTCGGCCACATTCCATGCGCTCACGATTATGCGGCGTGAATCAGGATTGTTTTTGATTGTCTCGACAGCCTGGGAAATCTGGTCGATAACCCCTCCGTTGCCGTCGGGCCATGAGCGCCATTGGGCTCCATACACCGGGCCAAGCTCACCTTCGGGTGAGACCCATTCGTTCCATATTCTCACGCCGTTGTCCTGAAGATATTTCACATTGGTGTCGCCTTTGAGAAACCACAGCAGTTCATGGATTATCGATTTGAGATGTAGTTTCTTGGTGGTAAGCAGCGGAAAACCGTCCTGAAGATTGAATCTCATCTGATAGCCGAACACCGAGCGGGTGCCGGTGCCGGTGCGGTCGGATTTGTCTGTTCCGTTGTCGAGAATATGCTGCAGCAGGTCGAGATACTGTTTCATGATATTTTGTCAGATGAAGAAGCCGGGGATTTGTCGGCCGGGGTTAAAGAATCAGCGACTCCGTTAATGCCGCATTGGTTGCATGACGAAGTCTGCGAGAGGGTCGAGGAGGTTTGAGGCAGAGTGGTCTGCATCATCGGTATGGAGAGTTGTTTGCGTGTGGCTTTAAACGATATGGCGTTGTCGCGGCAGGCATCCGTGCAGTCGAAACACACCACGCAGCGCGATGAATCAACCACATGGTCGTTGAGGTTTATGCAGTGACATTTGCACACTTCCTCACAGCGGCGGCAGTTGGTGCAGAGGTCGGTGTCGATGTCGAACTGAAACACGGCATAGCGGCTCACGCTACCCAACACCACCCCGATAGGGCAGACGGTGTTGCAGACTGGGCGCCCCCATATCCATGCGGCGGCTATCGAGCCTCCCGTAACCAGAAGCGCGGCCAGCGCGCCCCCTATCGAGCTTACCGCTATCAGCAGGGGAGGATAGTCGGGGGTAAATGAGGCATGAAGTGACTCGGGTGTAACACTACACCATAAAGGCCGCAGAATGGTGAGACAAAACCTCACATAAGCGGTATAGGGGTCGAGCAGCGACGGGATGAGCATATATCCTGTCATGAGACACACGAGCACGACTCCTAACGTTATCCAGCCGAGGCGGTTGCGGGCGGGGGAAAAGCGGTAGCGCAGCAATTCGTTGCGGGCGAGGAGACCGTCGGAGGTGCGCCGCCGTCTCACTCTCGCCGATATGTCCTGAAGAGTTCCCAACGGGCAGACGGTCGAGCAATAAACCCTTCCCGCAAGGAGGGTCACCACCAGCCATCCCACAAACACGGCAAGCGAAAATGCCGCCGCTGCGGGAATGAGCTGCACATGTCCCAAAAACGACGCAATTGCGGGAACCTGCATGCCGAAAACGGTCAGACAACCCGTGAGTATGCCGAACACAGCGACACTTACGGCTATCCTGACAATACGCAGCAAACGGTATGACAATCGGCGTGAGCTCATAATGCGCCAAAGTTACTAATTTTTTATCGGCTGACATCAATCCTCCCCCTCAAATTAATCTCCCCTGTGAACAATATTAAAAATCCTCGCCCTGTTGCCGCAGCATGGATAATCACGTCACTCAACCGCCGGAATCTGAATTGTAAGACTTTTTAAGAGAAAGAGAGGCGGTGAAAACGAGATTTTTCCGGCAATATTTACTAACTTTGCAGCCTGATTCGGAAACAGTCTGAATAAGGAAAATCAAAGTTCTTAATTATCATAATTGCTCGACAATGAAATTAGTTAAAAAATTAGGCCTCGCAGCTGTAGCCTGTCTCGCAGTGCTCGGCATGGCCTGTAAGAATGAGAAAACCCAATCAAATGTAATAACACTCTCCGAAGCCGAAGAGATGTTTGCCGGTTCGCTCAATGCCGCCGATACTACTCAGGTGCTTGCACTTGGCCGTCAGTTTATGGATTCGATTCAGGCCGGCAATATTGAGTTCAGCCTCGCCATGCTTGCCATTCGCAATGCCGACGGTGAGCTCGTGCCTCTCGATGAGAAACAGAAGGAGCAGCTTCGCATGCGTTTCGATCAGTATCCTGTAAAGAGCTACGAACTTGATCACTATGATTTCTCGATTCCGTCGCTCAACGATCTTAAGTATAAGTATTCGTTTACCGATGAGCCTGACGGCGGCACTCTCGGCCTTATGTTCAATCCCGTAAAAGCCGGTGACACATGGGTGCTTATGCTCAAGCAGCATAACCAGCCTGCCAAAGATGCCAAAAACTCGCTCTCAGACGATACTCCCGTAGTATTGCCCGGCGCCGAGGGTCGTAATGAGGCTCCTGCCGAGGAATAATATTCCCAATACGATACCCATTAATCATCCCCGCAGTCTTGAGTGTGACCGCGGGGATGATTTTGCATAAACTTTAGATTTGTGTGCAGAGGTTTGGAAATTATTTCAGCTTTGGCTAATTTCGCACATTTAGTATTTCACTTCTGAATCATAATGACGTTGCCTTCCCTCATCACTATGTCGCCGTGGCTCTATTGGGTCTCATTTTTGGCTTATGCCGTGACTGTGCTCAGTCTGGTGGCTGTCATTGTGTCGGAAAACCGCAACCCTCTCAAGTCATTGGCATGGATTACGGTGCTGACCACTTTTCCGGTGGGAGGGTTGATACTTTATATTTTCTTCGGGCGAAGCATTAAGAACACCCGCATGATTTCGCGGCGCAAGCGTCGCCGGCTGCTCCAGTCAGAATCGCGCGAGGAGCCCTCCGACTATTCCGACAGTCTGAAATCGCTTAGTCCCGTTTCCCGTCAGCAGATAGAGCTTGCGCGGTCGCTCGCCGCCGCTCCGGTCTATACCGACAACCGGGTGGAGATTTTTGCCGATGGCAGGGAGAAGTTTGCCCGTCTAAAGGAGGATCTTAAAAATGCACGTCACACTATTCTGCTTCAATATTACATATTTGAGTCTGACAAGATAGGCAGCGAGATCGCCGATATACTCATCGCCAAGGCAAAGGAGGGCGTTAAGGTCAGGGTAATCTACGATCATATCGGCTCTATAAAGGTGAGAAACCGGTTTTTCAAAACCATGCGCGAGGCCGGAGTGGAGATTTATCCGTTTTTTAGAGTGGTGTTTCCGATATTCGCCACCCGCATCAACTGGCGCAACCATCGCAAAATCTGTGTTATAGATGGCCGGATAGGATATATCGGCGGCATGAATATTGCCGACCGCTATCTCGACGGCGGCAAATTTGAGTCGTGGCATGACCTTCACCTGCGTGTCGCCGGCCCTGCTGTGGCGGCATTTCATTATTCTTTTGCCGTTGACTGGAATTTCATGGGCAATCAGCTTATCGAACCGATGCCTTCGGGAACACCTTTCAGGGAGTCGGGTCTTAAAGGTGCCATGCAGCTCGTCACGGCCGGTCCTACCGGCGAATGGAGCAATATCGGCATGGTGATGCTCAAAGCTATAGGCAATGCCAAAAAGAGAGTCTGGATTCAGACGCCCTATTTCTTGCCAACCGAAGGCTTGTTGCGTGCGCTTCAGGCAGCAGCTCTGGCGAGAGTAGATGTGAGGGTCATGATGCCTGCCCGCAGCGATTCAGCCATTCTCACCCATGCCTCCTACAGCTATGTCAAGGAATGTTTGCGCGCCGGCATAAAAATCTATCTGTTTGAAAGGGGTATGCTTCACAGCAAGATGATGGTTGTGGATGACGATTTCGCCACTGTAGGCTCGACCAATTTTGATTTCCGCTCATTTGAGCATAACTTCGAGTCTAACCTGTTTATCTATTCCACTCAGGTAAACGAGGCCCTGCGTCGCCGATTTATGATTGATCAGGCCGACAGCCGCCGCCTCAACGCCGCCGAGTGGCGCCGCCGCCCCCTCTCCCAACGAATGCTCGAAAGCGTCGTGCGCCTCCTCTCGCCGATCCTCTGAAAGCTTTACATCAAAACCCAGGGCCACGAGTGGATATAAGCTCTTAATTCGTTTGCGGCCATACTACATATTTTGCAATACTCTTTTCGTGTAGAAAATGCAAGACTATATGGCGAGTTGCCGCTATTGATTCCGCGTGGGTGATCCAAATGATAAATTACGCCTCGGATACGCTTTACGGGATAACCCAAGATGTCCATTCGTTGGACTCTTTCAAAATCTTCAGGTCCCCATCCGGTAAAATATTCATTTTCCCATCCACACTGCCTGTATAAGTCTACGTTTACAAGATATGCTCCACCAACTGAATGGTAGCCAAACATATAGTCCATTTTATTACTCTCATAGTGTGTTTGTATGTCTTTGAATGATGCTGTATTGCGGAAGATGTCTCCAAGCGAATGGGGCATATTTATAAAGCGACCGTCATATGGCAAAGTCATGGGCGTTTGGTTTAGAAGTAGGTTTGCTTGTTTCAATTGCTCCGGAGGTACGATCACATCAGCGTCTATGATGGCTGCATGAGGGGTAGTTATATTCCGTAGACCTACATTGATATATTTTGTCCTATGAAAAATTGGGTTAGAATCAGATATAAATATATGACGCACCAGTTTATATAGTTTGGCAAAATCGACCTGAGGACGTTTGTCAGCTTCTATCAATAGCAACGGCAATTTCAACCGTTTATAATAATTAATAACGGCAGTCAGATTGCTAAGACGGATATCGGAATCAATACGTATCGGAATGATTATCGTCAAATTATTTGTCATCATTGTTGGAAAGAAGCCCGAGGCCTATGCCTATTAGTTTTTCAGGTGCAATTTGTAGGAATCCATCTTTACCGATGTTATACGCTCTGTATGTTGGGAGAAATAACTCCGGTCTATTATACACCATTGCGATTGTACCGAGATATGCTAACGAATCAACATTATTTGGCATACATACGGATTCGTTGTGTATAAGAGCGTTCAATATAGTTGTGTCTACACTATTTCGATAGGATTCGGCTGCTGTAGTCCAACTATTCGTAATGTTATCCACAAGTCGTTTTGCTCGTACCGTACCTATACCCCATGCATAAGCTTTTGAGGCAAGGTATAAAATGGAGTGTAATAAAGCGCAGTTTTTATCAGCAGACAGATACGAATATGGTTCTTCACCATTAAGAATACGCTCACATTCTATCAGACATAACAGAATTTTTTCTTCGTAAAGATATCGTGTCAAGGTATCAGACCCATCCCAAAACGATAGAAGCGTTATTCCCCAAGAATATATTTCATTCTCTGAAATAATATTGTTAGATTGGAAATAAGAATTGGATAATCCATGCTGAATGATGATATCAACAAGTCGATTAAATCTTTCTGACAGCTCAATTACTCCCATATTATATAGTTTTCTCAATCCCCAAATTATGCCGCTATTACCGTTCATAAAACTATTGGCAATCGGATTAATTTTAAATAGAGACTCTTTGACGATATTTATGACAGTGTCAATGTAGTACTTATCATCAGTCTGAGCTCCGTATTTTTGAAAAGCAGCCATTATAAGCACGGCATATCCAATTTTACCGCCGTATATACCCGAATTTAGGGATGAAATGTCGTGGCTTTTCAATACAGATATAATAGATTCGATTGCCGAACGTATGTGAATCATTGTAAAAGAGAATAAATAAGTTGGGAGTATCGCTGTCGCATTGTTGTTCCGTTATATTTTTGTAAAAAAGTTTTACGAGCGTTGCGTCCTATAATTGACAAATGCGTTTTTGTAAGTTTTTTAATGCCTTCGGGCATTAGTATGGAGTTCTCTGGCGTAAACATATCTTTTACACCAAATTCAGGCCATGAAATGACGGGTAGTCCATGCATAAGCAATTCAATACCGCTAAAACTGCATTGTTCGTGCCTTGATGTGAGAAGGCCAATGTCAGCAAGTGCGTATAGTTTGAATAACTCAGTACGAGATAAAAAACCAACAGAAGATAGAGAAAATGGGGCAGTGTCATCAATCCACTCTGCAATTGAATCCGCCCCAGCATATATAAAATGACACGGGAATTCTTGTGTCAGAGTTGTTATTGTGGGTTGGATACGGTCAGCGCCTTTAGATTTCGTAAGTCGACCCGCGTATATTACAATCTTTTTGTCTCGTGGCACATTATATTTGTCGCAGATTGCGCCTATATCGGTATTTGAAATATATTCTTGGATGTCAGGCAAGCCGTTAGAGATAAGTTCTTGCTTTTCGGCGGGTATACCATAAGCGTCTGAAATAAAATCGGAGGTGGACTGACAAAGACTAATAACTTTGTCTACAATGGTTAGTGAACGTACAATGTCGTAGGTTACATAGCTGATAAAGTCCTTTTTGGTGTGATTCTCCAGTAATGTGTGCCTATATTCTGATTGATTTCCCTGGAAAAGAGTCAGCCATGGCAAGTCGTGAATTATATGAATTATTTTTGCTACAGGAAATAGTTTCTTGATAGCCAAAAGATTGAAAATAGCAGGAAAAAAGTTTGTTATGAAAATCATGTGTTGAGATGGTGTTATTACTTGCCTGAGATAATCTTCCAGTTTAGCAAACTTATTCTCTACTATTGGAGGAAGATACATATATTCAATTCCATCTCTATGATATGTTGATATAGTCCTAACAGGGTATTCCTCCGTTAGGAGATGAAGCTTAATATCATCAATTCCGCGAAGAATGCTAATCAGTTCTTCTCTAAAAGTATTATAGCCATTTAGAGAGTTGCTATAGGCATCAACTATATATACGTCTGCTTTCATATTTGCTCACGATTCCAATTCAAGCTGATTTTTTACGAGTTCATAATACATACCTTTAGAGCTTACGAGCTGTTCATGTGTTCCGATTTCTGCAATGCATCCTTGACTCATTACGATTATATTATCGGCGTTTTTAACGGTACTTAACCTGTGTGCGATTATTATAACTGTTTTGTTCTGGAAAAAAGAATCAAGATTGTCAACAATATAGCGTTCATTTATGGTGTCAAGTGAATTGGTCGCTTCATCAAATATAATGTATTCTGGATTGCGATAAATGGCGCGAGCAATGAGTATGCGTTGGCGCTGTCCTTGACTTACGCCAATACCGTTTGGTCCAATGATTGTTTCAAACTTAAGCGGTAATGACATAACGAAGTCGTATATATTAGCAGTCTTAGCTGCTTTAATGAGACGCTCGGAATCAATGTCTGAATCATCAATTGCTATATTTCTGGCTATTGATTCGGTAAAAATCACTCCGTTTTGCATCACAACGCCACATTTGCGTCGCCAGTCTCTCAAACATATATTTCTCAAATTAGTGCCATTAATTATGATGTTGCCTGTATAGTCTCCATAAAATCCCAGCATGAGCTTGATTAACGTTGTTTTCCCACTTCCCGATTCTCCCACTATGGCTGTAACCTTGCGAGGGGGAAAATCTATATTTATATTATTGAGTATGTTGGTGGAGGCAAATTTGTCGTATTTGAAATTCAGATTTACAATTTTGATACCTGTATTATTTTTGGTGTCAATACATTGTCCATCTTCAAAATTTTCTTCTTTCCGATCATGAACTTCGTTAATTCGCTCAAGAGAAAGTCCTACATCTTGAAAACTCTGTATAAAAGCTATGATTTGAACCATTGGCGAATTAAGTTGTCCAATTATATATTGAATGGCCAGCATAGCACCCAAAGTCAGAGTCCCGTCAATTACCGCATTCGCCGACAATACGGTAATTACTATGTTCTGAATCTCATTGATAAATATACTAC